>JAISIB010000073.1 GCA_031262265.1 Prevotellaceae bacterium | reverse complement strand
AAGAACTACGACGCACCATTATGGGACGGGATAAGTTATATAGCGTTATCGCACACGATTTGCGTTCGCCGATGGGTTCCATTAAGATGGTATTGAACATGCTCATACTCAATCTTCCGAGTGTTACTATCGGCGATGAGATGTATGATCTGCTAACTATGGCCAATCAGACGACCGAAGACGTGTTTGCCTTGCTTGATAACCTGCTGAAATGGACAAAGAGCCAAATCGGTAAGCTCAAAGTAGTGCAACAAGACGCCAATCTTGTCGAAATTGTGGCAGGCGTGATTGAAATCTTCACCATGGTGGCCGGTCTGAAACACATAAAGATTACGCTCGAATCACCGGACAAGCTGACGATCTACGCCGATATAGATATGATCAAGACCGTTGTGCGCAATTTACTGAGCAACGCTATTAAATTCAGTAACGACGGACAGGATATTCTCGTCAAAGTAGAAGATTTGGGCGACACGGTTACTGTTAGTGTGCAAGACCACGGTTGCGGTATTGACGAAGAAGGACAGAAAAAGCTCCTCCATACCGATACGCATTTCAGTACGTTCGGCACGAACAACGAAGAAGGTTCCGGATTGGGACTATTGCTTTGCAAAGACTTTATTCAGAAGAACGACGGACAACTGGGCTTCAACTCGAAAGTTGGCGAAGGCTCTACATTCTGGTTCTCCCTGCCGTTGAAAAAATAGACAGGATAATTGCCATCCGGCATGAGGAGACGCAAACGTCATATAATTGGTCTGTTAGCTTTATACCTTTGTATACATCTTTGCACGGCACAAGAGACAGCACAGCCAAATACTGTGTTGGTGATAAATTCGTATGTGGAAAGCGTCGCGTTTCCGACCGATATCGTGAATGCGCTACAAAACGCATTCACGAATGAATTTTATCGCAGCCAGTATCATCTGTCCATTGAGAATCTGAATTCGTTTCTGATTCGCACGCCGGCTGATATAGAGGAGCGTGCCAACCAATTATATACGCGATACAACAAAAATACTCCTAAGGCAATTATTATTATAGGTACTCCGACGTGGATTTGTCTGCGTGATTTCTTTGCGCGCATGTGGCAAGATGTGCCTATCATACTTATTACCATCAGCGACTATGCGACGGATATTCCCACTTACTTACAGCGCAGACCATTGACAAATGCGGAGCGCATTCCAATGGTTCGTTCGGTAGAAGGTTTTAATATTACGCTGATTCGGCATCCGGTCTTTATCAGAGAAACCATTGATCTGATGAAACTGACGATTACGCGTATGACCGAGTTGTATTTTATCTCCGACAAACGCTACGAAAGTGTGCAAGTGCGCGAGAATGTCAAGCTTGCCGCCGAACTTTATTTTCCGGAGCTACGCCTTTATTGTTTGAATGAAGGCGATATGACTATGGAGCAACTGATGGATACCATTCGCCTGCAAGGGGAGGAAGCGGGATTCCTTTATTATTCATGGTCGCAAAGCAATAATGATCAGCAGCGCAATCTTACTTCCAGTGCTTACAAAGTAATTTCAACGATTACCTCCACTCCTCTTTATACGCTCGAAGACGTTGGACTTGACGACCGGTTTACGGCCGGCGGCTATTTCGGACGTAACGTCGCGCTTGGGCAAACGGTCGTGAAGACACTGAAAGAAATTCTGGACGATAAGCGTGCTTCTGCCATAGAATGGCAAATGGGCGGGGACATTCGCTTTCATGTAAGCTATCCCGTTTTAACGTCTGCCAACATCCGACTGAGTGCACTCCCCGAAGGCACGGAATTGATAGACCAACCACCTTCGTTTTGGTACCTGCATGGCGTAGAAATTGCTTTCATCGCATCTGCATTAATCATCATTACGCTTATTATTTTGCAAAGGCGGTCTTTACGTAAAGAGAAGCACGTGCGACAGGAGCAAGTAGATACCTTTAAGAAATACAAGGAATTGATTGGCGAAATGCCGGTCGGCTACGTGAAGATGAAACTTTATATCAATAAGTCGGGAGTCATTACGGATTACACATTCTTAGATCCGAACCCGCACTTTGAGAATTTCTTTGACGTAGCGGAACGCATTACCAACAAGAACAAAAAAGAAATGCCCAAAGGCATTCTGGATGATTGCGACCGTTCATTGTCTGCGTTCTCCGTCGAATTACGTTACGGAAAGCCCGTTACATTTGAATACTATGTACCTAATAAGCAAATCTACCTCTTAATGCGTATGGTTCCTACGAACGTACAAGATATTTGGGATTGTTTCGCTTCCGACGTAACGGAGCTTCGTAAAGCACAAACGGAGATGCAATTTCTAAACCGTCAGTTGGGTATCACATTGGAAGTCTCGCAGATTATTCCTATGCATTATGATTGCACTGCCGGCCTATTTACGTTTATGCTCGACCCGCTCAATCAAAAACACTTGGTGCTCGAAAAGCAAAGGTTGCAGATGACGAAAGAAGAATACCTTGAACGCGTTTGGGCAGAGGATCGAGAGAAAGCCGCGAGCTTGCTAATGGCTCTTATCGAGGATAGAAATAAAACGGACAATAACATTAAGCAAGAATATCGCTTTCTTAGTCCTTTTTTCTCCGATAAGGAATATCGCTGGGTAGAGACGCGCGGAATAGTAACGACACGAAACGAAGAAGGAAAACCGATGCAATTAGTCGGTTCGTACTTGGATATTACGGCGAAAAAGAAGAATGAAATGGAATTAAGGTTGGCGAAATCACAAGCGGAGGAATCTAACCGCATGAAGAGTGCGTTCATCGCCAGTATCAGCCATGAAATACGAACGCCGCTCAATGCCATTGTCGGATTCTCAAGTATGCTGATGGAATCTGAGGATGCCGGTGACAAACAAGAGTATATGAGTCTCATAGAACACAACAATCAGCTATTGCTCAAGCAGATTGAGAATATGATTAACCTTTCGGATATAGAATCCGAGAAAATGACGTTTGAATTTGACGGGTTCTATGTCGGAACGCTCTTGGAAAGCATGTACTACCGCTTCGAGAAGCAATTGAAGGAAACGAAAAAGCCGATAACGATGTTTCTGGATTCCTCAAAAGAGGAATGTTTCATCTTTTCGGACAGCAAAAGATTGCGCGACGTATTAGCCAATTTACTCAGCAACGCTATCAAATTCACCCACGAAGGCGAAATACATATCGGCTACCGCAAGACGGAAAAACATGTCTACGTCTACGTTTCGGATACAGGTAGCGGAGTGCCCGAAGAACAGCAGGCGCATATTTTTGATCACTTCTCCAAGATAGATGAGTTTGAGCAGGGAGTCGGAGTCGGGCTTGCCATTTGCAAACGAATCATTCATAAACTCGGCGGTGCCATCGGTATTGAATCCGAAGAGGGCAAAGGCTCTACGTTCTGGTTCACGCTGCCGTATAGCATTGATGTGGAAGCATAGAGAAACTCCCCGCTTGGAATACCGAGCGGGGAGCTTTTTCTAAGTGATCGCGACAGGATTCAAACCTGTAACCTCCTGATCCGTAGTCAGGGGCTCTATTCAGTTAAGCTACGCGACCTTTTTTGTAGTGACTCCGACAGGATTCAAACCTGTAACCTTCTGATCCGTAGTCAGATGCTCTATTCAGTTGAGCCACGGAGCCTTTTTCTTTAACGGGTGCAAAGGTATGCTTTTTTTCTGAATTCCGTCAACGAGCAGGCGTTTTTTTAGCATTTTATACCCAAATCCGTCAATATTCTGCGGATGGCCTCGAAAGTAGTAATGCGCGTAGGAACCAACGGAAGCCGGAGAACATTCTGTATCATCCCCATGGCGTTGAGCATAGACTTCACGCCGGCCGGATTGCCGTCTACGAATAAAAGATTGAACAGTTCCGTGAAACTATGGTGTATTGTTAGCGCAGCGGCATAGTCACCTTGTAATGCTAAGCGCGTCATTCGGCTAAATTCGCGGGGGAAAGCGTTTCCTATTACTGAGATCACGCCGATGGCACCCAGTGTGATAAGCGGAAATGCAAATCCGTCGTCTCCGGAAAATACGTCGAAATTCTCCGGTTTGTTCTTCACGATGTCATCAATCTGCGTGATATTGCCGGAAGCTTCTTTCACGGCAATCACATTCGGGAAGTCGCGTGCGATACGCAACGTGGTTTCCGCCGTCATGTTCACACCTGTTCGTCCGGGCACGTTATATAGTACGATCGGACGCGGACTTGCTTCGGCTATGGCGGCATAATGGCGATACATGCCTTCTTGCGAGGGTTTATTGTAATAGGGAACGACAGATAAGATCGCATCTACGTCCGTAAAGTCACCGTTCTTCAACTGCTCTACTACGGCGCGCGTATTGTTACCGCCCACTCCCAGTAAAATAGGTACGCGGCCGGCTGCACGAGCTACTACCTGCTCCTTTATTTGCCGCTTCTCATCTTCGGTCAACGTAGGCGTTTCGGCAGTAGTACCTAATACGCATAAAAAATCTGCATTATTCTGTATCAGATAGTCCGTCAGGCGCATAAGAGCCTCGTAATCGACGTGCTCATCTTCTTTGAAAGGCGTGATTAGTGCCACGCCCATTCCTTTCAATCTCGTTGTATGTAGCATCGGATGTTAATTCGTTCGGTTAGCATCGGGCACAAAAGTAGTACATTTCTTTCAGTTATCAAGGGCATAACGCGACAGAAAGGTATCTTCGTCGATGATTTCTATACCCAACTGTCGTGCTTTCTCCAACTTCGAGGGTCCCATGTTTTCGCCGGCCAGAATAAAACTCGTCTTCTTGGAAATGCTACCTGCGTTCTTACCTCCGTTACGTTCTATCATATCCTTGTATTCGTCGCGCGTATGGCGGGAAAATATCCCGCTTATAACGATGGATAAGCCCGTAAGTTTTTCGGATAACATTCCCGCTTGTTCGTCTATCAAACGCGCATATTGCAACCCGCATTGACGTAATGATTCTATGAGTCGGCGATTCGTCGGATTAGCGAAGTAGGTAACGATACTTTGTGCGATCTTTAATCCGATATCATCCGTTTGTATCAGTCGTTCAACGTCGGCCGTCATGAGTTCGTCCATTGTCGCAAACGATTTGGCCAAACGTTTGGCTACCGTCTCACCCACAAATCGAATCCCCAAAGCGAAAATAACGCGTTCGTAAGGTATCTCTCGGCTTTTGGCGATGCTTCGGAGAATGTTTGCCGCCGACTTCTCGCGAAAACCGGGCAGATGAAGTATTTTATTCTCGTTCAATGCGTATAAATCGGCTACGTTGGCTATCAATCCGCGTTCATAAAAGAAATCTACCGTTTCGGGGCCTAAACCGTCTATGTTCATCGCTTTGCGACTGATGAAGTGCTCTATTTTCCCTTTGATTTGCGGCGGACAAGCGGTCTCGTTCGGACAATAATGTCCGGCTTCGCCTTCATAGCGTACCAAGAGACTGCCGCAAGCCGGACAGCGATTGATAAATTTCACCTTGTCTCCTATCAAGAAGCTATGGGTAGCTACGCCCGTAATCTTCGGAATGATCTCCCCGCCTTTTTCTACGAACACATCATCCCCGATATGTAGATCAAGGCTCTCAATAATATCCGCATTGTGCAAGGAGGCTCGTTTTACCATGGTTCCCGACAACTGTACAGGCTCCAATTCTGCCACCGGCGTAACGATGCCGGTGCGTCCCACTTGGTAGGAGACGGCATTCAGGCGCGTCTGTGCCCGTTCTGCCTGAAATTTGAACGCAATCGCCCATCTGGGTGACTTTGCCGTTAGTCCTAAGTCTGCTTGTTGCGTTAGATTGTTCACTTTCAACACGATTCCGTCGGTCGCTATGGGTAAGTTCTTACGCTCCGTATCCCAATAGCGAATATAAGCGAATATCTCCTCCGGCGTTCGGCATTTGCGCATCGTCTGCAACGCAATCTTAAATCCCCAAGAAGCCGCGCATTGCAAATTCTCGAAGTGCCCGTCGGTAGGCAGCTGCTCTCCTAATATATAATAAAGGTACGCGTCCAACCGGCGATGGGCAACAATGGACGGATCCTGCTGTTTTAGTGTTCCGGAGGCCGCATTTCGGGGATTGGCGAACAGAGGTTCTTCGCGCGCCTCACGCTCCACGTTCAGTTTTTCAAATACGTCCCAAGGCATCAATACTTCGCCGCGCATCTCAAATACTTCGGGGTAATCCCCATCGGGTGGCAAAATCAACGGAATGGTGCGTATCGTGCGAACATTGGCCGTCACATCGTCCCCCATACTGCCGTCACCGCGTGTTACCGCCTGCACCAATCGCCCATGCTCATAGAGTAATGAGATGGACGTACCGTCGTATTTCAGTTCGCAGCACACTTCAAACGGCTCGCCCAAGGCTTTGGCCGTAC
>JAISIB010000024.1 GCA_031262265.1 Prevotellaceae bacterium | reverse complement strand
AAACACCTGTATCGGTGCAAAAATAAATATCTTTCTACAAAAAGCCACTAAAAAGCACTGATTTTGTTAGGAATCGCCACAAAAAGAATCTTTTGTTGAAAATAGTAGTACCTTTGAGTGCGATTTTTAACTCTAAGCATGTATGAAATTGAATCACTCGTCACAGAAACGCATTGAGGATGCTCTCCGTAAGGTTGTGGACTTTTATCCTCCGACCGACGAACCGGCCGTTGTTACCGATATTTATTTTAAACCGAATCCGACCTTGGGCGAATTGGAGTTGCTCAACGATGATGAGAAGAGGCTGGCTTGTGTGATTATCGACGAATGGGTAAACAACGACGATGATACCTTCTATGAACAAGTAGAGCGTGACCTGCGCGAGATATTGCATCGCTCCGATGTATATCGTAAGCTCTCTATCTTAAAACCGTATTCGTTCGTGCTCGTGGACGAGGATAAAGAAACCCTTGCCGAGCTGCTGATGGTTGATGACGATTTGGTAATCGTACACAACGGCCTGCTGCAAGGATTGGATAAAGAATTGGATGATTTTATGCGACATCTATTGGATGACTAAAAGTGTTGTTCGTCTCTTTCTCCTTATTATATATATAGGTAGTCTGTCTACGGATGCATTTGCACAGGTTATCTCTCAACATTCTGCCGTTGGTACTTCTTTCAACGAGCCGCTATTCGGTAAAAAGTTCGCTAAGGGAACCGTCACCTCCAATCGTCTGAGCGGGGGCTGCTTCTATATTGTTAGCGGGCATGGCGGTCCCGATCCCGGCACGATTGGTCGCGTAGGGAAACACGCATTGCATGAGGACGAATACGCTTATGATATTGCGCTACGCTTGGCTCGCAACCTAATGCAGGAGGGAGCCAAAGTACATATAATCATTCGTGACGCACGTGACGGTATTCGGGAAGACGCATACCTCTCGAACAGCAAGCGCGAGACTTGTATGGGATCTGCCATACCGCTCAATCAAACCCAACGCCTCAGTCAGCGTGCTGCCGCTATTAATAAGCTGTACCGCACGGATCGAAAAAACTATAAATACTGTCGGGCGATATTTATTCACGTAGATAGTCGCAGCAGACATCGTCAAACGGACGTTTTCTTCTATCATGCGCGCAAAAGTTCCTTAGGACAGCGGCTGGCACTCAACATGCGCCGAACCTTTCAGTCTAAATATGCGCAACATCAGCCCGATCGCGGTTTTCGCGGAACGGTCAGTGAGCGCGGTTTGTATGTGCTGGCCAATACGATGCCGGTCGGCGTATTCGTCGAGTTAGGTAATATGCAAAACACGTTCGATCAGCGTCGTCTCGTGATTCCTTCCAATCGCCAAGCCCTTGCTAATTGGCTGACGGAAGGTTTTGTGAGAGACAAAAACCACCGGTGATAGCTCGGCGATAATTGTTTATAACAGTGCTTTGATCTTTTCTTGCAACTCGTGTAGCTTGATCGGCTTGGCGATGTAATCGTTGCAGCCGGCTTTGCGCGCATGAGCAATGTCTTGTTCGAACGCGTAGGCGGATACGGCCAGAATTGGAACTTTCTTATCTTTCTTGCGAATACGCTTAGTGGCCTCTATACCATCCATGACGGGCATCTTAATATCCATTAAGATAAAATCCGGCTTTAAGCGGGCGTGCAGGTGTACGGCTTCTTTCCCATCGCGAGCGCGAATCAGGATATAACTATCTTTCAAGATGCGTTGCAGCAGTACATAGTTGCTGTCCACATCTTCGGCCACAATCATAATAGGCAGTTCATCGGTCTTCGAACTTTCCCGCTTGTCCGCACGTTCGTGCAGCGCGACAGCCGATGCTTTGGATTTCTCCGGTTTGTATTTGATGTTGTACGGATGCGTAAACCAGAACGTAGAACCTTTGCCTACTTCCGACTCAACACCTATTTCTCCGTGCATTTGTTGAACAAGACTTTTGCAAATAGCCAAGCCTAATCCGGTTCCGGTAGCGAAGTCGTTGAGTTTTACGAAGCGGTTGAATATGTCTTTCTGGTTTTTTAGAGGAATACCACAGCCGGTATCCGTTACGGAGAAGCGAATCTCTGTCGGTGAGATTTGGCGGTATCCCAATTTGATACTTCCTGATTCGGTGAATTTCAGTGCGTTGTTGATAAAGTTATTGATGATTTGTGTCAGACGGTGTTTATCGCTGTAAATATAGCACTTCTCCATGTGTTCCTCAAAAGTGATTTCCAAGTCTGCTCCCGTCCTATTATTATAGTATTTGATGATTTCCCGACACATTTGGTTGACGTCTACGTTTGTCGGTATGATTTCCAACGTACCGGCTTCTATCTTGGAAATATCCAAGATGTCGGAGATAAGTTGCAGTAGCAAATCGCTATTTTGGTGTATCAATTTAGTATATTCTTTGGCTTCTTCCCTGTTATCCGCTTCGAGTACCAAATCGGAGAACCCGACGATGGCATTCAGCGGCGTCCTGATTTCGTGACTCATGTTGGCGAGGAACGCCGACTTGAGCTTGTCGCTGGTTTCCGCCTTCTCTTTGGCTTTGATGAGCTGTTTCCGACTGTGATGCGACTCGGTTCGGTCGTCGACAAGTGCCACTACTTCGTTTTTCGAGGTATAATAATGAATGTAGTGCAGGTATTTGTCGTTTGCTTCTATATGTATCTCTCCCTCGTAAACGCCTTCTTGTAAAGAAGATTCAAGCAATTTGAGAACAGTATCGTGTATGGGCATCGAATAGTCGCTGATATTTTTCCCGATAGCGTCCGAAAGCTGAATAGCAAGGAGTGTTTCCGTCACCGGATTGCAGTCCATTACGCGGAAGTCAAAAGGTTTTCCGTATCCATCGGTCAGTAGTTTCAACCGCAAGTATCCGATAGGCATATTTCGGTATAAGGTCTGCATATACTTCTGTTCGGCGACAGCAGTTTGTTGTGACCGCTGCAATTGCAAGCATAAGCTGATAATATTAATAATGGCGCGCAACCACTCTTTGTCCTCGGGCGTCCACGTATGGTACTCGTTCACTATATCTATGCCGGCGTATCCCCATGCACCGTCTTTGAAAAGCAGCGGAGCTACAAACAAAGATTTGATATCTTGCATGCTTAATATCTCTTTGTCAATGATAGCTTGCGGTGGCAAGTCGTCTAATGTATTTAGGATTATTTCTTGTCCGAGCAAGATTTGTTGAGTCCACCACTGATTGGCTTCGAGCGGTATATGATCGAGCATATCAATGGCCGGCTCAATGCCCTCGTCTACGACTTCGTACGTGTTCGTTTGCGTCTTGCCTTCCCAGTCGTACTCGAATATGTACGCACGGCCGGCTTGAAACTGTGATAGTACGCTACGCAATATTTCGTGAATCACTTTGTCGGGGTCTTTGTCTTTCAGAAACGCCAACAGAATAGTAGATACATCGGCTAATTGATGTAGCAAGGCGGTAATGCGATTAAGATCTTTTGCCGGCATGAGATTTATACGTTAGTTAGTTATGATATATCGTTAAATCAGTCTGCAAAAGTAAGAAATTCATTTGATACCGTTTATAGATAAAATAACTTACTTTCATATTTCGATAAAAAACGCGCATATTGCAATAACTTACTTGCATATTTACATAAAAAACGAGCGTATCGCAATTACTTACGGTACGCTCGTGCGTTCATTTAGGAATATGAATCAGAGACAGAAGAACAGAATCATCAGCTGGGCGGCCAACACGCGCAAAAACATGGTCAGCGGATAAACAGTGGCATATCCGACAGCCGGAGCGTCGTTGCCGGCCACCGTATTGGAGTAGGCCAATGCGGGCGGGTCGGTCGTACTGCCGGCCAACAGTCCCATGAGCGTGAAGTAGTTGACTTTGTAGAATCGGCGGGCGATGAAGCCGACGATAAGCAATGGGATGACGGTGATCAATACTCCGTATCCGATCCAAGCAAAGCCTCCTTTATATATTAAGGTATCAACGAATCCTTGTCCGGCTCCCAAACCTACACAAGCGAGGAAGAGCGTGATGCCGATTTCGCGCAACATTAGATTAGCACTTTGCGTCGTGTAGGTAACAAGCTTCCAGCGGTATCCGAAACGGCCGATTAGAATCGCAACAATCAGTGGTCCGCCGGCCAAACCAAGCTTAACGGGCTGCGGGATACCGGGAAAAACGAACGGGATACTACCGACCAATACGCCGAAAGCAATCCCCAGAAAAATAGTAATGAGGTTGGGTTCGTTCAGATGCTTGGAAGAATTACCCAGCAAGTCGGAAACTTTTTCCAGCGAGGGTTCGCTGCCGACTACCGTTAGGCGGTCGCCCATTTGTAGCACGAGATTCGGCCGACCAACCAGATCTACGCCCGCACGATTGACGCGCGTGACGTTT
>JAISIB010000011.1 GCA_031262265.1 Prevotellaceae bacterium | reverse complement strand
GCGCCTGTCGTCGTCAACGTGATGAGTGCTAAATTATTCGAAATGGTGAACTCCACCGATTTGGCTAAGTCGCTCAACTATCAATCGGGCTTGCGCGTAGAAAACAACTGCCAAAACTGTGGATTTCCGCAGGTACGTATCAACGGATTGGAAGGGCCGTACACACAAATACTTATTAATAGTCGGCCAATCGTCAGTGCGCTGTCCGGCGTCTACGGGCTGGAACAAATACCGACCAATATGATTGACCGCGTAGAGGTAGTTCGTGGCGGCGGATCGGCACTATTCGGTGCGAATGCCGTAGCCGGTACCATTAATATAATAACAAAAGATCCCGTCAACAATTCATTTCAGGTCGCGAGTACGCTTTCTTCGCAAAACGGACAGTCGATGGAGCAATACTACGGCGGCAACGTCTCATTAGTGGGTTCGGACAATTCATACGGACTGGCGTTGTATCAAACTTATCGGAACAGAAATCCATACGATGCGGACGACGATGGATTTTCCGAAGTCGGAAAACTAAATATGAACACGTTCGGTATGCGCGGATACTATCGTCCGACGCATTACAGCCGGATCAGCGTAGAATATCATACGACCAACGAATTTCGTCGCGGCGGCAATGCGTTCGACAAAGAACCCTTTGAGTCGGACATTACGGAGCAAACCAAACATGTCATTAACAGTGGCGGCATTAGCTACGACAATTATTGGAACGAATACAAGCATAAACTTTCCGTCTACGGTTCTGTTCAGCACGTGGATAGGAATAGTTATTACGGCGGCGGGCAAGATCCGAATGCCTATGGAAAAACCGACGATCTGACATGGGTAGGCGGTGCCATGTACGTCAATAATATTAATAACTTACTGTTTGCTCCGGCTACCTTCACCGCCGGAGCGGAATACCAACACAATCGTTTGCACGACGTCATGATCGGATACAATCGAGACTTGTTGCAAGAAGTACGAATCGGCGGCGGCTTCATACAAACCGAGTGGAAATTGCCCGAATGGACGCTTCTCGCAGGCGCACGCCTTGACAAACACAATTTGGTGAAGCATCTTATTTTCAGCCCGCGCCTCAATCTGCTGTACAAGCCCAGCGAACAATTTCAGGGGCGACTGACTTATTCGACGGGTTTCCGCGCTCCGCAGGCCTACGACGAAGACTTGCATGTCACCGTAGTACAGGGAACAGGCGTTCAAATAACCTTAGCGGAAGGACTTAGGGAGGAACGCTCAAATAGTTTCAGCGGATCACTCGATTGGACGACCAACATCGGACATTGGGGCGCGAACCTGCTTATGGAAGGCTTTTATACCGATCTACAAAACGTATTCGTGTTGGAAACCATTGGGCAAAACGAACACGGCGACGTCATTAAAGAACGCCGCAACGGCAAAGGTGCACGCGTGTACGGTATTAATCTGGACGGCAAACTGGCTCATGGTACCGACGCACAGTTTCAACTCGGATTCACCGTTCAACGTAGCCAGTACAAACAAGACGAAGTGTGGACGGACGAAGGAGATGCTCCGCAAACTACTCGCCGCATGCCGCGCACGCCGGAGTACTATGGATACTTTACGTTCACCTCTGCGCCGACAAGCCGATTCGACTTCTCACTCTCGGGCACCTATACCGGAACGATGCGCGTACCTCACATGGCCGGATACATCGCAACGCCGCGTATGGAGAAAACGCCCGCTTTCTTTGAAGCGAATCTCAAACTCAACTATACTTTCACGCTACGCGACCATATTAAGTTGCAGTTGAATGCCGGTGTACAAAATATGCTCAATAGTTTTCAGAAGGACTTAGACAAAGGAGCGAACCGAGATTCGGGCTACTTTTACGGGCCGACTCAACCACGCACCTACTTCATAGGCTTCAAACTTTTCGGATAGTCACCGGCTCGCACAACTCTCGGCGACGCATCAAGTTTTGACTCGATGCGTCGCTTTTTTTACGAGAATGCCCCACGAATGAAACAAAAATAACTGCTTAAAAGGGAATATTTGTCCGATAGTTAAGAGGATATGGTTTTTTCTACAACATTCGTTACACGGTGATAGCTTTATATACGCTATATTTGCAGATGTAAAACCGGCTCCAAGCCGCTTGAATACAAACGAAAGAAAGTAAATACAAAACATAGTAATTAACCAAAAATAATCCATTGCCATGCGTAAAATGAAACGTATACTTCTATGGGCTATCTTAGCACCGATTGTTTTTGCTTCGTGCCAATCGGGAGTAACTAAAACATCGGACGGCATTGTCGTACGAGTTGCTCAACAAGCGGAGACAGATGTTAAGCAGGTACGCCTGCAAGTAATCAACGACCAGATTATCCGCGTCACGGCGACGCCGGAAAGTAAGTTTGCCAACGACTCGAGTCTGATTATCGTGGAGCAAACCGCACCGGTGCCGGCATTTACTGTCGAAGAGACTGAGGGCGAGGTGATTTTGAAAACCACAGATGTGCAAGCCCGCGTCAATCGTTCGACCGGCGAAGTACAGTTTGCCGATGCGAACGGGAAAATAGTACTACAAGAGCAGACCGGCGGCGGTAAGACATTCCGCGCGATCAACGTGGAAGGTACGCCGGGCTACGAACTACGTCAGGTATGGGAATCACCTGCCGACGAAGCGTTCTACGGATTAGGACAACACCAATCAGATGAGTTCAATTATAAAGGAAAGAACGAAGCGTTGTTCCAATACAACACGAAAGTTTCCATTCCTATGGTGATCTCCAACAAAAATTACGGCGTACTGTGGGACAACTACTCGTTGAGCCGCTTCGGCAACCCGAAAGATTACGAACAACTATACAAAGTATTCGATTTATACGATGCTGAGGGAAAATCCGGCGGGCTAACCGCCACATATACCGGATATTCGTTCCGCCGTCCGGCACCGGGAGAACCCCGCACGCCGCCGCAAGAACAGAAAATCGTACAAACGGAAGATTCCATCTTCTATGAGGATAACGTGGCAGTCGGTAATCTACCGATGCGTAACGGCAATGCCACATACGTCGGAGAACTTGCTGCCAAAGAAACCGGTACATATCATTTCCACCTCTATTATGCCGGTTACGTGAAAGTATATATCAACAACGAACTGATCGTACCCGAACGCTGGCGTACCTCGTGGAATCCGAACGCTTACAAATTTACGGTAGACATGGAGAAAGGAAAACGCGTGCCTATCCGCGTCGACTGGCAAGGCATCTCCTACCTTGGTCTGCGTGCGTTAGCTCCGGTTCCGAAAGCCGAACAGGAAAAACTCTCCATTTTCAGCGAAATGGGTAGCCAGATTGATTATTATTACATCGCCGGAAGCAGTATGGACGACGTCATAAAAGGATATCGCGTATTGACCGGAAAATCACCGATTATGCCGAAGTGGGCAATGGGCTACTGGCAAAGTAGAGAGCGTTACCAAAATCAAGATCAACTGCTCAGCACGTTTAAAGAGTTCCGCAAACGCCAAATCCCCATAGACAATATCGTATTAGACTGGTTCTACTGGCCGGAAGATTCTTGGGGAAGCCACGATTTCGATAAGGCGAAATTCCCAGACCCGAAGGCCATGTTAGATTCGGTTCACAACATGGGCGGACATTTTATGATAAGCGTTTGGCCGAAGTTCTACGCGTCAACCGAGCATTTCAAAGAGTTCCAACGCAACGGTTGGATGTATATGCAAGCCGTGAACGACAGCATTCACGATTGGGTAGGTCGCGGAGGCTATGTCGGATCATTCTATGATGCGTATGCAGCCGGCGCACGCAAGTTGTTCTGGAAACAAGTGGAAGACAAACTGTATCATTACGGCATTGATGCATGGTGGATGGACGCGAGCGAACCAAATATTCAGGATTGTACGCCGATGGATTACCGCAAAAAGTTACAAGGGCCAACGGCTTTAGGACCTTCTACCCAATATTTCAACGCATACGCGTTAATGAATGCGCAAGCAATATACACCGGACTGCGCAACATTGACCCGAATCGACGCGTATTCCAACTTACGCGCTCAGGCTTCGCCGGTCTGCAACGCTACGCCACGGCAACGTGGAGCGGCGACATCGGTACGCGCTGGGAAGACATGCAAGCACAGATTACGGCCGGTCTTAACTATTCGGTGGCCGGACTTCCTTACTGGACACAAGACATTGGCGGCTTCTGCGTAGAAAATCGGTACGTAGCCGGCCAAAATATTTTCGACAGAACCGGACAAGAAAATGCCGACCTAAAAGAATGGCGCGAGTTGAACGCTCGTTGGTATCAGTTCGGTGCATTTAATCCCTTGTTCCGTGCGCACGGGCAATTCCCGCTCCGCGAAGCCTTCAATATCGCACCCGACAATCATCCCGCGTACAAGACGATCGTATATTATACGAAGTTGCGCTATTACATGATGCCTTACATTTATTCATTGGCCGGTGCCACCTATACACATGACTATACGATCATGCGCCCGTTGGTAATGGATTTCGGAACAGATCGGAAAGTTCTGAACATCGGTCACCAATATATGTTCGGACCGTCGTTTATGGTTTGTCCGGTAACCAAGTATGAAGCGCGTACTTTGGATGTTTATTTCCCGCAAGGCAAAGGTTGGTATGATTTCTACAACGGAAAATACATCGCAGGCGGACAACAGTTGACCGAAGACGCTCCGTATGAAAAGATGCCGCTTTATGTGCGTGCCGGTAGCGTTGTTCCTTACGGAGAACTCATGCAATATACGGCAGAAAAGCCGAACGATAAGATTACCATCTACGTATATGCCGGCGACAACGGTAAATTTACGCTCTACGAAGACGAAGGCGTCAACTACAACTACGAAAACGGTAAGTTTGCCGTGATTCCGATGGCTTACGACGACGCGAGCAATACATTGACCATCGGTAAGCGCGAAGGCTCATTCGATGGTATGTTGCAAAACCGCACTTTCAACGTTGTCTACGTCACGAAGGATGCACCGAAAGGTTTTGATCCGCAGGCCAAAGGCGTACAGGTAAATTACACAGGAACTGAGCAAAATATCAAACTTTCATAATTCATTATCCTCATGAGAAAAAATATTATGTTAAGGAGTATTTCTATTATCTTAGTCATTGGAATGCTCACCGCGTGCAGTGCGGAATCTCCGCGCGTACACGCCGACTTCAACGCCGATTGGACTTTCCATTTGGGAGACGAAACACAAGCCTACGCGCCCGATTATGATGATTCGGAATGGCGTACGTTGAATTTACCGCACGACTGGTCGATCGAATTGCCTTTCGACCGTCGCTCGCCGACCGGCACGGGAGGCGGAGCCTTGCGCGGCGGTGTAGGTTGGTATCGCAAAACGTTCGAATTGAATTCATCCGACAAAAACAAACAGATATTTATCGATTTTGACGGGGTGTATATGGATTCAGAAGTATTCCTGAACGGACATTCCTTAGGCAAGCGGCCATTTGGGTATATCTCTTTTCAATACGACATGACGCCTTATCTGAATTTCGACGAGCCTAATGTGATTGCCGTACGAGTTGATAACTCTATGCAACCCAATTCTCGTTGGTACTCAGGCAGCGGTATCTATCGCAACGTTTGGTTGACAAAAGTAAATCCCGTGCACGTAGATTTATGGGGCACGTACGCCACCACTCCCAGTATCTGCGACGCACACGCGACCGTCGACAAACAAACGACTGTGGTGAATAGTGCCGCAACCGATGCTGCGATCGAACTAACGTCTATCATCAAAGACGCAGACGGCGTTGTTCGTACTACGCAAAGCACGCCGGTGCAAGTGACCGCAGGAGGAAAGCAGATTACCAAACAGGAATTGGTCATTACCAATCCCACGCGTTGGACGTTGGACAATCCTTATTTATATACCATCCATACCGAAATTAAACAAGACGGTAAGTTAGTAGACACATACGAGACGAACATTGGCGTACGTTACTTCCGCTTCGATGCACAAAAGGGATTCTTCCTAAATAACGAGCCGATTAAAATCAAGGGCGTGTGTATGCACCACGATTTGGGGTGTCTGGGTACAGCCATCAACACGCGTGCCCTGGAACGTCAATTAGAAATCTTGCGCGAAATGGGCGTCAACGGTATCCGCACCTCGCATAATCCGCCGGCTCCCGAGCTGCTTGATCTATGCGACAAGATGGGCTTCATCGTCATGGACGAGGCATTCGACATGTGGCGCAAGAAAAAATCACTCTACGACTATTCGCGCTTTTTCAACGAGTGGCATGTGAAAGATCTCACGGATCTCATCGTACGCGACCGCAATCACCCTTCCGTATTCCTTTGGAGTACGGGCAACGAGGTTTTGGAGCAATGGACGCACGCCGATGCGGATACGCTGACACTGGAAGAGGCCAATTTGATTCTGAATGCTCATCGCGACGCCTCAGCATTGCATTACGAGGGCGAGGAAAGCGGCAGCATGAGTTTCAACTCTTTATTGACGCAAGAATTGTCTAATATTGTGCGAGAATTGGATCCTACGCGCCCGATTACGGCAGGAAACAACGAATCTCGTCCGAACAATCACTTGTTCCGCTCCAACGCCATCGACGTCATCGGATACAACTATCAGCTACGTGCCTACCGGAACGTACCGACAAATTTCCCCGGCAAACCGTTTATTGCTACGGAAACTACGTCGGCTTTAGCTACGCGCGGTTACTACAAAATGCCCAGCGACAGTGTGTTCATCCAGCCAGGGAATTGGAGACAGGCTTCACGCGACAGTATTCTGTTTTGTAGTTCCTATGACAACAATCACGTTCCATGGGGTAGCACGCACGAAGACAGTTGGCGTTTCGTCAAGGAAAACGACTTTGTCAGCGGAATGTATATATGGACGGGCTTCGATTATATCGGCGAGCCTACGCCATATCCATGGCCGGCACGTAGTTCGTATTTCGGCATCGTAGATTTGGCCGGTTTCCCCAAAGACGCGTACTATATGTATCAGTCCGAATGGACAGATGAACCTATGGTACATCTATTTCCTCATTGGAACTGGACGCCGGGCGATAGTATTGATATGTGGGCATACTATAATAATGCCGACGAAGCCGAATTATTTATCAATGGCAAGTCGCAAGGCGTGAGAAGCAAACCCGATGATATTTACCACGTTTGGTGGCGCGTTGCTTACGAACCCGGAACGGTGAAGATCGTTACTCGCCGCGCGGGTCAGGAAGTAAAGACTCAGGAAATACATACGGCAGGCGAACCGGCGGCTATCCGCTTGACGCCGGATCGTACGCAAATCCACGCCGACGGCTATGATTTAAGTTTCGTAACGGTAGACATCGTAGACAAAGACGGCAATTTGTGTCCGAATGCGGATAATTTGGTGAAATTTGAAGTGGGCGGTAAGGCTTTCGTAGCCGGCGTTGACAACGGTAGCCAGATTTCTATGGAAAGTTTCAAGGCGTCGGAACGCAAAGCCTTCTTCGGAAAATGTTTGGTCGTACTGCAAAACAAAGACGGTAAAGGCGGTATCACCCTGACGGCCACTTCCGACGGATTGCCCGCATCGACTGTGAAGCTGAGCGCGAAGTAAAGCGTACTTTGTGCAAATTTCCCTACATTTGTGCCCGTAAAAATTGCACGACGATGGGCACAAGTTTTATTGAGGGACTATTTATTGAACATTCGGCACTGCAAGCGTTGATCGTGATCGCGCTAATTTGTGCCATTGGGCTTTCATTGGGAAAAGTCCGCATATACGGTGTCTCGCTGGGCGTTACCTTTGTATTTTTCATAGGTATCCTGGCGGGACACCTTGGTTTATCCATAGACCCTGTCATAGCCTCCTTTACGGAAAGCTTCGGCTTGGTCATCTTTGTCTATGCGCTCGGGCTACAAGTCGGTCCGGGCTTTTTTAATGCCTTTCGCTCAGACGGACTTTCTCTCAATCTATTAGCCGTAGGTATCGTCCTATTGGGCACGCTACTGACGATCTTATTCGGCCACGCTTTCGGAATTTCTCTACCGGATATGGTAGGTATCTTGTGCGGTGCGACGACCAACACACCGGCTTTGGGAGCCGCGCAACAAACCTTGAAACAGATGGGAATGGAGACCGGAACGCCCGCATTGGGCTGCGCCGTCGCCTACCCGCTGGGAGTTGTCGGCGTCATCCTCGCCCTTATCTGGATCGGCAAGTGGCTTGGCAAACATCCGAACGCACATCCGGAAGATAAGAAAGAGAGTTCTCAGCATACCTATATAGCGACGTTTCAAGTACATAATCCGGCCGTATTCAATCAAAGCATCAACGCGATCGGACATGTGGGAGCCGGAAAATTTGTTATCTCCCGTCTGTGGCGCGACGGGAACGTCAGCATCCCCACATCGGACACTATCCTACAAGAAAGCGATCGTCTGCTCGTAATTACCTCCGAAAAAGACGTACCGGCACTCACCGTGCTGTTCGGCGAGCAGGAAACTACCGATTGGAATCAGGAAAATATAGATTGGAACGCCATTGATAGCCGTTTGATCTCGCAACAAATCGTTATGACACGGCCTGAGTTGAACGGCAAGAAACTTGGTTCGCTCCGGCTACGCAACTTGTTCGGCATCAACATCACGCGCGTCATCCGGTCGGGTATCCACTTGTTGGCAACGCCTGACTTACGCCTACAATACGGTGACAGCTTGATGGTAGTGGGCGAGACAGCATCCGTGCACAACGTAGCCAAAGTATTGGGCAACACCGTGCGCTCGTTGCGCGAGCCAAACCTGATCGTTTTCTTCGTCGGTATTCTGCTTGGCTTGGCCGTCGGTGCCATACCCGTCTCCTTTTCGGGCATGGGCGCACCGATTAAGTTAGGTTTGGCCGGTGGTCCTATCATCGTAGGCATTCTGATGGGCACGTTCGGCCCCCGTTTTCACATCGTCACCTACACTACGCAGAGTGCCAACCTGATGCTGCGCGCCATGGGCTTAGCTCTCTATCTGGCCTGCTTAGGATTGGATGCCGGCGGCCATTTCTTTGAGACGGTGGTACGACCGGAAGGAATTATGTGGGTTTCTGCCGGATTCCTCCTGACGATCATCCCGACCGTAGCCATAGGCTTACTGGCATCCCGCTATATGAAAATAGATTTCGGCACCGTCTCGGGTATGCTTTGCGGCGCAATGGCCAACCCGATGGCACTCACTTATGCCAACGACACTATCGGAGAGGGAAAGCCTTCGGTCGCCTACGCCACCGTCTACCCCTTATGCATGTTTTTGCGCGTCATTATCGCCCAAATACTTATTATGTTGTTGCTCTAACGGAGGGAAAAGCGTTTCTTGCTCAGAGAAAAAACAAATAAGTTGCTTTCCTACGAGAAGAAATTCCTTGAATCAAATACTGTCATACCTACCGACGAATAGTTCCTCCGACGTGCTGAAATTTAGCTACGAAGAACGAAAAATAAGCGGCTTTGTTGTGCGAATATCCGACTTTGATATTTCAACGAGCGACTTTGTTATTTCAACAACTCGGGAGGAGAATAAAAGTAGCGCGTTCCGGCGTAAAACTTTGCTTTTTGGATTTTATATAAATTAGCCGGTCGTGATTAAAAAAATTGTATAAACTGCGACTAAGTTGCAAAATAAGGTCATATCTTTGTCGCGAAATACAATAACAAGTTGTAGATTCTGGATTGATTAATACACAATTTATTAAAAAAGGGGATGCGAGCGACGAGAGTCGGTCGCATTTTTTATAAGCGCACGTAGCTGCTGCACCGATTGATTGATCTGCTCTTCGTTTTCCAGCCGATCGGCCGCAAAAACCAGTTGCGCCTGTCTATAATAGGGTAGCCGCTCGTTCAAACGGTCGCGTACAAAAGCACTCAACGCCTCGTCCGTCTTACCTACGACCATCGGTCGCTCATTCGGATAGAGGCGTAGTCGCAGGAGAATCCGCTCGATCGGCACATCCAGAAAGACGGTCGTTCCGGCGCGGTTCATCAGTTCCATATTGTCGAAGAAACACGGCGTTCCGCCGCCCGTAGCAATCACGACGTACGATGATTCTATCACTTCGCGCAGCATCGAATGCTCTAAGAACCGAAAAGCCTCTTCGCCGCGTTCGACAAAGAGGCTTGACAGAGATTGATTGGCTCGTCGCTCCGTATACTCGTCCAAGTCCACAAACGAATAGTCGCAGGCACGGGCAAACGCTTTTCCCAGCGTAGTCTTCCCCGAACCCATGAAACCCGTCAAGAATAGTTTGTGCACGGCGGCGAACGTTTCGTTACTTAAATATTTTCACGCGCTTGGCCAAGCTCTCGAATTCTTTCGGGCCGGGTTCGGCAACAGGCACTCCGAAGGGCATTTGCGCAATGAGTTTCCATGTATCGGGTATCATAAATTCCTGCGCAACCTGCGCGTCGATCAGCGGATTGTAATGTTGCAGAGAAGCACCAAGGCCGGCGTCTTCCAGCATTGTCCAAATGGTAAATTGATGAATCGCAGAAGTATGTTGCGACCAGACGGGGAAATTGTCGGCATACGTGGGAAACGCTTTCTGCATTTCTTCGACGATCAACTGTTCTTCATAAAACAATATAGTGCCGTGCCCGGAAGCAAAACTACCGTTGATCTTCGCCTCAGTCTTCCCGAAAGCAGCCGGAGGAACGATTTTACGCAACGTATCCTTGACGATTTCCCACAGACGTGCGTGATGTTTGCCCAGTAGAAGCACGACGCGTGCCGATTGCGAGTTGAATGCGGATGGCAGATAGAGTACGGCGTCATTGATGAGCTGTTCTATTTGCTCGGCCGACAGAGGAGATTGGTGGTTGATAGCATAGTACGAACGCCTGTGCTTCACTGCTTCAATAAAGGTTCTTTGTCCCATTGTTTTGAGTTTTAATTAATATTCGTAGCAAATGTACGGAATAAATTATTTCAGGAGAAAAATTTCATATATCTTTGTGCCTACTTCATTTAATCCTTTATAATAAAGCGATCCATGAAACAAATGATCATTCTTCTGGTGGGGCTTATCTGTATAACTGCGCCCGCCAATTCGGGTCAGCGCATTCTTTTTATCGGCGACTCCATTACCGATGGCGGCTGGGGTAATAGTGGCGGGACGGACGCACCTGCTTCCGAGCGCAACCTATGGGATCAAAACCACATCTACGGGCATAGCTATATGTTCCTGTGTGCCGCATATTATCAAGGAAACTTCCCGGAACAAGCATACGAGTTCTTCAATCGAGGCATTAGCGGAAATACACTGGCCGACTTGGAAAAACGTTGGGAATCGGACGCTATCGACATAAAGCCCGATGTACTATCCATTTTGGTCGGGACAAATGACGTGCACGCCTATTTGCAGGGCGACAAAAAGCAATCTTTTGATTTCGCCGACTGGGAAACGCGCTATCGCGCCCTACTCGATCGTTCGTTGCAAGCCAATCCGAAGCTGAAGATCGTCTTGGGTGCACCGTTCGTAGCCAATACGGGCAATATGCGCCGAAGTCGTGATTTTGCGGAACGCGATAGTTTGGTACGCCAATGCGCTGCCATCGTAGAGCGTATCGCAGCCGATTACAAGGCCGCGTATCTTCCTTATAATACCCTCTTTGATGAATTGCTCCAAATCCCTACCTCCAACAACACCTATTGGATTTGGGACGGCATCCATCCTACTGCCGCCGGACACCAACGAATGGCCAATCTCTGGATAGAAAAGTCGGGGTTGTAAATAGGAAATATGAAGAAATACCTATCCGCTCTCTGTTGCTTGTGCTTGTCGGCATGCGCCACGACCAAGTACGTGCCCAATGAAGCCTATTTATTGGATGCGGTAAAGATAGAAACCGAGCAAACTCCTGTGCGCGCATCGGAATTGAAGCCGTACGTACGACAAAACCCGAACGGAAAATGGTTTGGTCTGTTCAAAACTCAATTACATATATACAGTCTGTCCGGCCGCGACTCGACGCGTTGGTACAACCGCCTGCTCCGTAAAATAGGCAACCCTCCCGTGATTTACGATGACGCGCAAGCCGAACGTTCGCGCGTCGAAATTACGCACGCCTTGCAAAATATGGGCTACATCGGCGCACGTGTCGAGCGTACGGAAGCTCGTAAAGATAAAAAGCTCAAACTAACGTATCACGTCCGGCCGGGAAAAGCGTATACGGTAAGTCGAATTTCCTATCACATACCCGACTCTACCATTTACCGGCATGTGCGGGCAACCGATGCCGCGAGCATGTTGCACGAGGACATGGCGTTCGACATCAATGTACTGGACGCCGAACGACAACGTATTGCCGACGTGTTGCAACAACAAGGCTACTATAAATTCAATAAAGACTTCATCACCTACGATGCGGATACCGTCGCCGGTACGTACCGCGTAGATTTGCGAGTACGCTTGCAACCCTACCGTTTCTCTGCCGATAGCGTAGGAACACACCGTGCCTATTCGATACGCGAGGTCAGTTTCGTCACGGATTACGATGCGACGCAAGCCTCTTTCGAGCAAACGTTGGCTACAAACGATAGTTTGCATTACAACGGCTATCCTATTTATTATAACGAACGCCTATCTTTTCGCCCGAAAGTATTAACGGATAATCTCTTCATTCGTCCGCATGCGCTTTACAGCGAACGAGACGTACAACGTACCTACAACAATCTCGGACGAATGTCGGCATTGCGATATACTAATATCCGTTTCACCGAAACATCGGACAATAATGCGTTGGACGCGTATGTTATTCTCACGCCAAGCAAACCTCACTCCGTTTCCTTCGAGTTGGAAGGCACTAACTCAGCCGGTGATTTGGGTGCCGCCGCCGCCGTATCCTATCAACATCGTAACTTATTCAAAGGTTCGGAACGCTTGTTGATACGATTTAGGGGGGCGTACGAAGCAATATCGGGATTGGGCAACGAATATCAGTATGATAATTACGTGGAGAACTCCGTTGAGGCCAATCTGAACTTTCCCAATTTCCTGTTCCCCTTTCTTTCTTCCGATTTCAAACGAGGAATTCGCGCTTCGTCGGAGTTCTCGCTCCTCTACAATTACCAGTTGCGCCCCGAATTCTCTCGCTTGCTGACCTCCGCTTCGTGGGGCTATCGCTGGCAACAAGGCAGAAATCAACACCGAGTAGACCTCATTGACATAAATTACCTGTTTATGCCCTGGATCTCCGAACAATTTCGCAAAGACTACTTGGAAAATGAGAACAACTACATCCTCGAATACAATTACAAGAACAGATTTATCATGCACGCGGGCTACTCGTTCAATTATAACAGCATCGGAGGTAGCTTGATAAACAATAATATTTCCTCAGATTCCTATTCTATTCGCGCAGGTATTGAGTCGGCGGGCAATTTACTATATGGTATTTCCTCTTTGCTAAGTCTGCCGAAGAACAGTGCCAACGAATATTCTATTTTTGAGATTCCGTTTGCCCAGTACATCAAGGTGGATTTCGATTTTGCCGCCAACAAAGTAATTACGCCCGGCAATTCTTTCGCCTATCACGTAGGTCTCGGTCTGGCCGTCCCTTATGGCAACGCGCGCGTACTACCGTTTGAGAAGCAATACTTCTCGGGTGGTGCCAACAGCGTACGTGGTTGGGCTGTGCGCAATTTAGGGCCGGGTTCTTTCCCCGGCGACGGCAACTTCCTCAACCATTCGGGCGAAATCAAATTCGATGCGAGCGTGGAGCTACGCAGCGAACTGTTTTGGAAACTGCAAGGTGCGGCTTTCATCGACGCCGGCAATATTTGGACGCTTCGTAATAACGAGAGCCAGCCCGGCGGTCAATTTCGCTTCAATACTTTCTATAAACAAATTGCCGTCGCCTACGGATTGGGACTGCGCTTGAATATGGATTTCATAGTCATTCGTTTCGACGGAGGTATGAAAGCCATCAATCCCGTTTACAAAAGCGGCCGCGACCGTTACCCGTTGCTACATCCGCGTTTCAGCCGCGACTTTGCTTTCCACTTCGCAGTCGGATATCCTTTCTAAGTAATTATTCGCCCAATCTGCCGAGCAGCCCCGACTTCGTCGAGCCATCTTTCAGCATACGCGTGAAGTACAACGCGTCTTGTAGATACAGTGCGCGCAATTGCGTGAACGTTTCCTTCTCGTATAGTTCGGTGAAATGCGTAGCACGTGCCGCCAAGCCCTTGCGACAATCCACGTTCACCATATATCCCGAATCGTAGGCGGCGTGTGAGAGACCTGTCACCGCATCGTTGACAGTTATCGACTGTACGTGCTCGGCATCAAGTCCTACAAGATTGATCGTCGTAGAGGGATAATAGAAATATTGACCGCCCGGCAATTCGACCGTCACCCGCAGAATATTCCCGTTGACCTGCTTGTCTATACGCGCATGTACGCGATTGTAATTATACTCGTAGTATTGCTCATAACTTGGGAACCACATCGAATCATCTCCGTCTTTCCCATACGTATCATTCAACGATTGCCAAAATTCAACCCAGCTGGTATCCGTACCGTGCACGCCTAAGAAAACGGCCGAACGTTCTTCTTTCGGTTTTGCCAATTCTGTTGTAATTTGGTTCTCAACATCTGCAATGGAGTTAGGGAACCAGCGTTCCACGGTCTGATCTTTTAAATCATTGTTACCTATTTGATAAGGTTTCAACTTAACGGTCGTAATACCATCGCCGGAGGTTTGTGCCGTACTGATTTGAATCGGCGCATAACCTTCGGTCGCATGCAAATAGGTCTTGTTTCCATCCGGTTCAGCCAGCACTTTCATTCCTCGACCGGGCAATCTTTTCAACACACTGTCCTGCACGACGGCATATTGAACACGCACCTGCTCCACATTGTTCACGTCGTCAGCCGCTACGTTGTGAAAAGCAATATCCGTGTCGTAAGACAGCATACCAATCACGTCGCTCCACACCAGACCACTTTTCATATAATAACGATAACGGTCGGAAGGTGCTATCGTCAAGGAAGTCGTCACATGCGCATTCATCCAAGTGGCCTGCGGCATCAGCGTAGTTAGAAAAGAAAAGCGTACGTCGTTACCGGCACCGTCCGTCGTGCTCATAGGTACTCCGCTTGCCCAATT
>JAISIB010000202.1 GCA_031262265.1 Prevotellaceae bacterium | reverse complement strand
ATGGAGTTCGTAGCGCAACAAGATAGTTTGCTAACACTGGGAATAAAGCCCAATCGTCCGGAGACCGGCTACGGATATATTCAAATCGCCGAACAAGAAGATACTAACTTATATAAGGTAAAAGCTTTTACGGAGAAGCCGCAGCTGGAACTGGCCAAAGTCTTCGTAGAAAGCGGTGAGTTCTACTGGAATTCCGGCTTGTTCTTATGGAACGTCAATACGATTATCGCCGCTCTCGAACAGTTGTTGCCGGATCTCTGTGCGATCTTATCAGCAGGTGCCGATGTTTACGGAACACCGCAGGAGAAAGCATTCATCGACGCGCACTTCTCCTCATGCCCCAACGTATCTATCGATTTCGGCGTTATGGAAAAAGCCGATAACACCTACGTGTCACTCGGCGACTTCGGATGGTCTGACCTCGGCACATGGAGTTCTCTCTACGAGCTATCGTCCAAAGATGAAGCAGGCAATGCCGTATCGCAAGGACAAAGCCTCTTCTACAATTGCCAAGACAACATGGTGGTACTACCTCACGGGAAACTGGCCGTCGTCGACGGGCTGGATGGTTATCTGATTGCCGAATCGAACAACGCGCTCCTCATTTGTCGGAAAGACAAAGAGTACGAGATTCGCAAATACGTCAACGACGTACAGCTCAAAATGGGGGACAATTATATCTAAGTCACTCGCCTTATTTTCCGGCTTTGATAATGGATTATCTTCCCTTGATATTTCATTATCAAAGCCGGATATTTTACGCACATCAGGCGTTCGCCACAAAGCCTCTCTACTCGTCCGAACACGAAAGCTTATTTCTGTCGGGAACTACCCGATAGACCCTTTTTCATCTATCGGCATACCACCCTTGCGAATAAATATGTATATTTGCGCGCTCGTAAAAAAATAATATGAGTTGTACATCGCTACATAAAACAGATTAATAATATTTTTATGGCAGAAAATCAAAACAAACTCTTCTCTGCTTTTCCCCCCACCTCGACCGAACAGTGGATGGAAGCCGTTACCGCCGACCTAAAAGGGGCTGACTTCGAGAAGAAACTCGTTTGGAAGACCAACGAGGGATTTAAGGTAAAACCCTTCTATCGCGCAGAAGACTTGCAAGGACTATCTACGACGGACGCACTGCCGGGAGAGTTTCCTTACCTACGCGGTACCAAGAAAGACAATCGTTGGTTGGTTCGACAAGAGATCAAAGCGAATTGCCCGAAAGAAGCGAACGCAAAAGCCGTAGACATGCTACAAAAAGGCGTAGACGCGCTCTCATTTCACATCAAGCCGGATGCATTGAGCACCGAGTTTATCAACGAACTATTGGACGGAATCGACGCCACGGCGGTAGAACTCAATTTTTCTACCTGTCAAACGCAAATAGTGAAGTTGGCCGAACTGTTAGTGGCCTACTTCACGGCCAAAGATTACCCGTTGGATGAATTGCGAGGTTCGATTAACTTCGATTATCTGGGCAAAATGCTGGCCGGTAAGGCAAAAGGAGATTTAGTGCAGATAGCAAAAGATTTATTGGAAGCTTCCATGCCGCTCACGAAGTATCGCGTACTTACGGTGAACGCCATTGAACTGAACAACGCCGGCGCCTATATTTCGCAAGAACTGGGTTATGCGCTCGCGTGGGGCAACGAGTATATGAACTTGCTGACAGACGCAGGTATCCCTGCCGCAGTAGTAGCCAAACGACTGAAATTCCATTTCGGCATCAGTTCCAACTATTTCATGGAAATCGCCAAATTCCGCGCAGCCCGTTTGCTATGGGCAAACATCGTAGCCATGTATCATCCGGTGTGTACGAGCGACTGCGATCATAAGTCGGCCGAAGGAGAATGCCGTTGCGCCGCTAAAATGCGTATACATGCCGAGACGTCAACATACAACCTGACGCTCTTCGACTCGCACGTAAATTTGCTGCGCACGCAGACAGAAGCCATGAGTGCCGCTTTGGCGGGCGTAGACTCTATGACCGTGACTCCGTTTGACGTAGCTTATCAAACTCCGGACGAGTTCTCTGAGCGTTTGGCACGCAATCAGCAGCTGTTGCTCAAAGAAGAATCTCATTTTGATAAGGTGGTAGATCCGGCAGCCGGTTCCTACTACATAGAGAATCTGACGGTATCTATCGCACAACAGGCATGGAATATATTTTTGAAGGTACAAGATACCGGAGGATTCTACGCGGCGGTGCTGGCCGGCAGTGTCCAAGACGAAATCAACGAGACCGGAAAGAATAGATCAAAAGCTCTCGCCCAACGCAAGGAGATTCTGCTCGGCACGAACCAATATCCGAACTTCAACGAACAGGCCAAGGGTAAGCAACCCGTTACTTGTGGTTGCGGTTGCGGCGCATCGAATGAGGAAGGCTTGAAAAAACTAAACTTCAACCGTGCCGCCTCCGAATTTGAGACTTTGCGCTTGCAAACGGAAGCCTCCGGCAAACGACCGAAAGCGTTCATGCTGACCATCGGAAACTTAGCTATGAGACAAGCTCGCGCACAATTTGCGTGCAACTTTCTGGCTTGTGCCGGTTACGAAGTCGTCGACAATCTCGGCTTCGGCAGCGTAGAAGAAGGAGTTACCGCCGCCGTCGAAGCACATGCTGACATCGTGGTACTATGCAGTAGCGACGACGAATACGCCGAGTATGCCGTACCGGCTTTCAAAGCACTTAACGGACGCGCCTTGTTCATTGTTGCAGGCGCACCCGCTTGTATGGATGAATTGAAAGCGCAAGGAATCGAAAACTTCATTCATGTACGCGTCAACGTGCTCGAAACGCTGAAAGCCTACAATGAGCAACTTCTTAAATAGCCAGATATGAAACCGAACTTTAAGAACTTAGATATTTTTGCGGCCTTCCAACCGACGAACGGTGCGGAATGGCAGAAGGCAAACGCCATTAGTGCCGACTGGCACACTCCCGAGCACATCGACGTCAAGCCTGTTTATACGAAAGAAGACCTCGAAGGAATGGAGCATCTGGGATATGCTTCCGGCGTGGCTCCGTATCTACGCGGCCCATACTCTACGATGTATGTCATGCGTCCGTGGACGATCCGCCAATATGCGGGATTCTCCACAGCCGAAGAGTCCAACGCTTTTTACCGTCGCAACTTGGCCTCGGGACAGAAGGGGCTTTCCGTAGCTTTCGACCTACCGACACATCGCGGCTATGATCCGGACAACGAAAGGGTAGTTGGCGACGTAGGAAAGGCCGGCGTCTCCATTTGCTCGTTACCTAACATGCAAACGCTGTTCGATGGCATTCCTTTGAACAAGATGTCTGTCTCTATGACTATGAACGGTGCCGTTTTGCCTATTATGGCATTTTATATCAATGCCGGATTGGAACAAGGAGCGCGTTTGGAAGAGATGGCAGGTACTATCCAAAATGATATTCTGAAAGAGTTTATGGTGCGAAATACCTACATTTATCCGCCCGCATTCTCGATGAAAATCATTGCCGACATCTTTGAGTACACAGCTCAGAAGATGCCTAAGTTTAACTCCATCTCTATTTCGGGCTACCACATGCAGGAAGCAGGAGCGACGGCAGATATTGAGTTGGCTTACACGTTGGCCGACGGATTGGAGTATCTGCGCGCCGGTGTAGGCGCAGGAATGAGCATCGACTCGTTCGCGCCGCGTCTATCGTTCTTCTGGGCGATCGGCATGAACCACTTTATGGAAATCGCCAAGATGCGCGCCGCTCGTATGCTGTGGGCAAAAATCGTTAAGCAGTTTAATCCGAAGAATCCGAAGTCACTGGCTTTGCGTACGCACTGTCAAACGTCCGGTTGGTCACTCACCGAGCAAGATCCGTTCAACAATGTGGGACGTACCTGCGTCGAAGCGATGGCCGCCGCACTGGGACATACGCAATCGCTACACACCAATGCGCTGGACGAAGCCATTGCTTTGCCTACCGACTTTTCTGCGCGTATTGCCCGTAACACGCAAATTTATATTCAAGAGGAAACGTACGTTTGCAAAAGCGTAGACCCATGGGCAGGCTCTTACTACGTAGAAACGCTGACTAACGAAATAGCACAGCGTGCCTGGTCGTTGATCGAAGAAATAGAGAAGCTCGGCGGAATGGCGAAGGCTATCGAAACGGGTATCCCCAAAATGCGCATCGAAGAGGCGGCCGCTCGCGCACAAGCCCGCATCGACTCGGGAGCACAAACGATTGTCGGCGTCAACAAGTATCGTCTCGAAAAAGAAGCCCCGATTGATATTCTTGAAATCGACAATACGGCCGTGCGCCAAGAGCAAATTGAAAACTTGCGCATATTGAAGGAAGGCCGCAACCAAGCCGACGTAGACAAGGCACTGGATGCGATCACCGAATGCGTACGCACCGGAAAAGGCAACCTCTTGGAGTTGGCCGTCGAAGCCGCTCGCGTACGCGCCACGCTGGGAGAAATCTCGTATGCTTGTGAGAAAATAGTAGGACGTTATAAAGCAATTATCAGAACTATATCAGGCGTGTACTCAGCAGAGAGCAAAAACGATCCGGACTTCAAGGAAGCCGCTCGTTTGGCAGAACTATTTGCCAAGAAAGAAGGCCGTCAGCCACGTATCATGGTCGCAAAAATGGGGCAAGACGGTCACGACCGCGGCGCGAAAGTCGTTGCGACCGGTTATGCCGATTGTGGTTTCGACGTTGACATGGGTCCGTTGTTCCAGACGCCTGCCGAAGCGGCGCGCGAAGCCGTTGAGAACGACGTACACGTAGTGGGCGTCTCCTCACTGGCTGCCGGACACAAAACACTCATTCCGCAAATCATCGACGAGCTTAAAAAACTCGGACGAGAAGACATCATCGTTGTAGCCGGCGGCGTGATACCCGCACAAGACTACGACTTCCTTTACAAAGCAGGCGTTGCCGCCATTTTTGGGCCTGGTACTCCTGTTGCCAAGGCGGCTTCTCAAATCTTACACATCCTGATGGAAGATTAATTTGTAAGAGCTACCGACACGTACGGGCTTCGTAAATTTACGAAGCCCGTATGTTTTTTAAACCGGATGCTTTGAAATTTTATTTTCAAAGTAAGATATTCAAAGATTTCTTTCCTATAATTGCCTCGTAATCAATGAAAGTCCTACCATGCGCACCCTCGCATTATTTAGTTGCTTATGTGTGGCTACTTGGCTATCGTCACAAAATGTCGAGCCTGTCGATTCGTTGCGCCATGATACGATCGGCGGTGAGATTCCCCTATTATTGCATACGAACAACGGATTTGTGATTGCGCCGCATCCACCTGCCCTCACTATCTCGCCGTTGAATGAGACGCGCATACCGTCTTTACCCTCTTTCCGACTGAAAACATCCCCGCAGCGACCCTACTTACCGTTAAATGATCGTTCGTTCCTTTCCGGATCGCAATCGCAAATGAATTTACCGACGATGGGCAATGCCATCCAATCGTCACTTATGTACAATCATCGGTTGACGGATGCGATTACCCTGTCGGGTGGCATGTACGCCGGCAAGTATCGATTCTACAACGACCTCTCCAACGTCGCGGGGCTACGCGGCGCGGCCGATTTCCGCATAGATGAGAACCTGCGCCTCAGAGTCTACGGCACGTATTCCTTTACCAATAAGTCCGTGCCCGTACCGGCCGCCCCTTTCATGCCGAACCATTCGTACGGCGGAGCTTTCGAGTGGAAATTCTCCGAACATTGGGGGGTAGGCGTAGGCATGGAGCGATGGTTCGACGTCAGTACGCGCAGATGGGAGACGAGTCCGATCGTCTATCCCATTTACTATAAGTAGACCGCCGCGCCGGTTTGAGAGTTGACGGTAGCGAAGTTACTCCGTCAACTTCCGGTAGCGCACACGCTTCGGCTCGGCATTGCCCAGCCGCTTTTGTTTGTGCTCTTCGTACTCGGAATAGGAACCCTCGAAGTAGAAAACGTTCGAATCGCCCTCGAAAGCGAGGATATGCGTACAGATACGGTCGAGGAACCAGCGGTCGTGTGAAATAATCACCGCGCAACCGGCAAAATCTTCCAGACCTTCTTCCAGCGCACGCAGGGTATTGACGTCAATATCGTTGGTCGGCTCATCCAGCAACAAGACGTTGCCCTCTTCCTTCAAGGCCATGGCCAAATGCAAACGGTTGCGTTCGCCGCCGGACAAGATGCCGCACAACTTCTCTTGATCCGCGCCTGAGAAGTTAAACCGCGACAAATAGGCGCGGGCATTAACGTCGCGTCCGCCCATACGCAGCAGTTCGTTGCCGCCCGAGATAACTTGATAAACGCTTTTGTTCGGATCAATATCTCGGTGCTGCTGGTCGACATACGCCAACTTGACGGTCTCGCCCACCTCGAATACGCCCTTATCGGCCTTTTCCATTCCCATAATCAGGCGGAACAGCGTCGTTTTTCCCGCACCGTTAGGGCCAATGACCCCCACGATGCCGTTGGGCGGCAAAGTAAAGTTCAGATCATCGAAGAGCAACTTCTCACCATAGGCTTTCGCGACGTGTTGCGCGTCGATTACCTTGTTACCAAGGCGTGGTCCGTTGGGAATGAATATTTCTAATTTCTCTTCCTTCGTCTTTACGTCCTCGTTCAAGAGTTTATCGTATGAATTTAAGCGCGCCTTGCCCTTGGCCTGACGAGCTTTGGGAGCCATCCGCACCCATTCCAACTCGCGCTCCAAGGTTTTGCGCCGTTTGCTGGCCGTCTTTTCCTCCATCTCCATACGTTTGGTCTTTTGTTCGAGCCACGATGAATAGTTCCCCTTCCAAGGAATCCCTTCGCCACGGTCGAGTTCCAATATCCAACCGGCCACGTGATCAAGAAAATAGCGGTCGTGCGTCACGGCTATGACCGTACCCTCATATTGTTGTAGGTGCTGCTCCAACCAATCGATGCTTTCGGCATCCAGGTGGTTAGTCGGTTCGTCCAGCAGTAGTATATCCGGTTTTTGCAACAGCAAACGACACAGCGCAATGCGGCGGCGTTCGCCACCCGACAAATGTTTCACCGGCTGATCCTCGGGCGGACAACGCAGCGCATCCATCGCGCGCTCCAACTTACTATCCAAATTCCACGCATCCGTCGCATCGATCACATCTTGCAGTTCGGCCTGACGCTGAAACAGTTTGTCCATCTTATCCGGATCTTCGTAATATTCCGGCTCGCCGAACTTGGCATTAATCAATTCGTACTCCGCCAACGCATCCACGATGGGCTGCACGCCTTCCATGACGATTTCTTTCACGGTCTTCTCGGGATCGAGCTTAGGCTCCTGCTCCAAATAACCGACCGAATAGCCCGGCGAAAACACGACTTCTCCCTGATAGGACTTCTCAAGCCCCGCGATAATTTTCATGAGCGTCGACTTACCAGATCCGTTCAAACCGATGATACCTATCTTTGCTCCGTAGAAGAACGACAAGTAAATGTCTTTCAGCACGTATTTATTGGGTTGAAACGTTTTGCTAACACCCACCATCGAGAAGATGACTTTTTTATCGTCTGCCATACCGTATATTTTGATATATGTGAATTTGTTATCGAGGGCAAAGTTAGGCAAAAAAACAAGAATTAGTTTGGAAGTTAGGCATATTACACATACCTTTGCACCCGCTTAACAAAACAAGCCCTTTGATTCGCTAGCTCAGCAGGTAGAGCACAACACTTTTAATGTTGGGGTCCTGGGTTCGAGCCCCAGGCGGATCACTGAAAGACAAAGAAATTCAACGCAAATCCCTGATAATGAAACGTTATCAGGGATTTTTGTTTTTATCAAGTCCACCTCTTTAGGCGGCTTTCGGCAGCTTTTACGCTTCCAAATAGGTGGACTTTTCCCGAACCGGTTTTTTGTCCACCGAATTAGATGCTTTCTCTCTGATACGCAGTATTTTGCGTAGCATTACTCTCAATCGTAGTCGCTAATTTTGAACCATTAAAACGATTCGATTATGAGTATGCAAAAGAATTACTTTTCGATTCTCTTCTATGTGAGGAGAACGAAGCTG
>JAISIB010000164.1 GCA_031262265.1 Prevotellaceae bacterium | reverse complement strand
GTGCGTACGCGCAACCATATACTTCCGCGTTTACCGATGATGCTTCACTGGTGGAAGCATTGAACGAGCCGATCGCATTTGTCGAGGGCAATCGGGAAAATATAAAGATTACTACGCCTGCCGATCTGCGGATTGCTGAAACTTTGTGGGGAGAAACGCATGTTTGACCTAAGCTCCCGAGATATTCAATACGTGTCGGGCGTCGGTCCTCAGCGTGCGGCTATCCTGAGCAAGGAGCTAAATATACGTTCTCTGCACGATCTGCTGTATTACTTCCCTTATAAATATATCGACCGCAGTCGTATTTACCGGATTCACGAGTTGGATGGAAATATGCCCTATATACAGGTGCGTGGGCGTATTCTTAGTTTTGAAACGGCAGGCGAAGGTCGTAACAAGCGGCTGATTGCGCACTTTTCCGATGGGAGCGGCGTAATCGATCTGGTTTGGTTTCAGGGTTTGAAATACGTGATAGGAAAATATCAGACGGGGAAAGACTACGTTGTCTTTGGCAAACCGAATATATTTAACGGTCGTATCAATATAGCGCACCCCGATATGGACGACCCCGCAGCGCTTAATCTCACAACAATGGGCATGCAGCCGTATTATAATACGACAGAAAAGATGAAACGCCGTTTTCTGAATTCGCACGCCATAGAAAAAATGATGCAGGCAGTTATTTCCTTGATAAATGAGGCTTCATTGCCTGAGACATTATCTCCTGATCTTATTGCCGCGAATTCCTTGATGCCGTTGACAGAGGCTTTGCGTACGATTCATTTCCCTACTCATACGGATTCCTTGCGCCGTGCGCAGTATCGATTAAAGTTTGAGGAATTGTTTTACGTGCAATTAAATATTCTACGATACGCGAAGGATCGCCAACAAAAGTTTCGCGGATATGTTTTCGGGTCGGTAGGAAAACACTTTTATACCTTTTATGAACGCAACCTCCCCTTTGAATTAACGAACGCGCAAAAGCGAGTATTGAAAGAGATACGTCGAGACATGGCGGTAGGCAGGCAAATGAATCGTTTGTTGCAAGGCGATGTGGGGAGCGGAAAGACACTGGTGGCATTGATGAGTATGCTTATTGCTATTGACAACGGTTATCAGGCTTGCTTGATGGCACCTACGGAAATCCTCGCCAATCAACACTATGAGACGGTATGCCACTCGTTGCAAGGAATGGGCGTTCGCGTGGAATTGTTGACCGGATCGGTGAGAGGAAAACGGCGAGAACGGATTCTCGAAGGTTTATTAAGTGGGAATATACACATACTTATCGGCACGCATGCCGTGATTGAGGAGACAGTGCAGTTTGCGGCTTTGGGGTTTGTCGTAATTGATGAGCAGCATCGTTTTGGCGTAGCGCAACGAGCACGTTTGTGGACGAAAAACGAACGGCCGCCGCATATATTAGTCATGACGGCTACCCCCATACCACGCACGTTGGCGATGACAGTCTACGGGGATTTGGACGTTTCGGTTATAGATGAGTTGCCGCCCGGACGTAAGCCGATCGCTACGCTACATCAGTTCGACAATCAACGAACGGCTCTGTATAAATTTCTTCGTGAAGAAATACAAAAAGGAAGGCAGGTCTATATCGTTTATCCGCTTATTCAGGAAAGCGAAAAGATAGACTTAAAAAATTTGGAAGAAGGCTATGAACAAATATGTGCCGAGTTCTCAGATTACCGAGTAGTCAAAATACACGGAAAGATGAAGTCTGTCGAAAAAGACGAGCAGATGGAGCAATTTGTATCGGGAGCGGCGCAGATTATGGTGGCGACGACGGTGATTGAGGTAGGTGTGAACGTACCCAATGCCTCGGTGATGGTGATAGAGAATGCCGAACGCTTCGGTTTGTCGCAGTTGCATCAGCTACGCGGCAGAGTGGGGCGCGGGAGCGACCAGTCGTACTGCATTTTGGTGAGTAGTTACAAATTGAGCGACGATACGCGCAAGCGTTTGGAGATTATGGTGCGCACGAACGACGGTTTCGAGATTGCCGAATCGGATTTGAAATTGCGCGGGCCGGGTGATCTCGAAGGAACGCAGCAAAGTGGCATTCCGTTTGAGCTGAAAATTGCCGATTTGGCCAAAGATGGACAATTGTTGCAGTATGTGCGTGAGATTGCTCGTCAGGTAATAGACGCAGGAGCCGTTGCCGAGCACGATATTCTCTGGCAACAACTTAAAAAGCTACGCAAAACAAATGTCAATTGGGCGGCGATTTCTTAAACATCGGCATGCCCGTGTGTAAGACGGGGAAATCATGAAAATATCTCCCTCGCAGAATTTATTTTCTCCCTTTGTGAGTGAATTATCTAACCGCAAAAAAATCACAAGCCCGTAAGTTATTTATTCGGCCGGCTGCACTTTTTCAAATTTGAAGTCAGTCAGTGCAAGTTCGCGTATTTGCGTGCCATTCCGGTAACGATTCAGTAGCGCGTTGCGCTGTTTTTCGATGTCTTTCTGCTTCTCGGAGAAATATATGGCACACGTGCGATTTTTTTCGCCAAGGTCATATTCTAAATAGTTTTTGAGCTGGTAACTATAGTCTTCGCGATTGGGCAGCATACTCTTCTTCAATTCGATACTATCTAATTGTTGAATGGCCGTAAGGTAGACGATGGTATCGGTGAACGAGGCGGAAAAGCCGAAGATAAAGACGGATTTTACTTTATCTTTCTTTTTGTCGGCATCAAAAACAAAGGAGGAGAGCAGAAGCAAGCTTGCTGCTAAAACCATGGAGATTTTTAAGTATTTCATAAACGATATTATTTCTTCGCGTGCAAAGGTAAACGATTTCACCGAACTATTCTTACATTTGCGTGCAATTTGAATAGCTGATTGTAAAGGAGCAAAAAATGATAGAAAAGATCATCGTACTGGAAGATGTTGACCCTGTGATTTTTTACGGCGTCAATAATACAAACTTGCAGTTGATAAAAGCATTGTACCCCAAGCTGCGTATCGTGGCGCGCGGCAATGTGTTGAAAGCGATGGGCGATGAGGCAGAATTGGCGGCTTTTGAGGAGAATATCCTCAGACTGGAACGTTATGGTGCCGAATATAATATGCTGAAAGAAGATGCTATTATTGATATTATCAAAGGAAATGCACCGCAGGCGGAACGTACGGGCGAGGTCATCGTTTTTAGTGTGACGGGGAAACCCATTATTCCGCGTAGCGACAATCAGTTGAAGCTGGTCGAAGCATTTCGGAATAACGACATGCTATTCGCAGTGGGTCCGGCAGGTTCGGGAAAAACATATACGGCGATTGCGTTGGCAGTTCGAGCATTGAAAAACAAAGAGATAAAGCGAATTATTTTGAGTCGCCCTGCGGTGGAGGCCGGCGAGAAGCTTGGTTTTTTGCCCGGAGACATGAAAGAAAAGATAGATCCTTATTTGCAGCCTCTTTATGACGCGCTGCAAGATATGATACCGGCTGCCAAATTAAAAGAATACATGGAACAAAACGTCATTCAAATAGCTCCTCTGGCATTTATGCGTGGTCGGACGCTGAATGATGCGGTGGTTATTCTCGATGAGGCGCAGAATACGACTACCCAGCAGATAAAGATGTTTTTGACGCGCATGGGGCTAAATACGAAGATGATTGTGACGGGTGACATCACGCAAATTGATTTGCCCGCCTCGCAGGTTTCCGGTTTGGTGCAGTCGCTCAAAATATTGCGCTCCGTCAAGGGCATTGCGTTTATCGAACTGAACAAGAAAGATATTGTGCGTCACAAATTGGTTACCCGTATCGTGGAGGCATACGAGAAGTTTGACAGAGAACAGAAGAGTAGTAAAAAAGAACAGTAAACATATAAATTCATGAGCCAAGCATTAGTAAGAACCGACTTTAATCTGTCCGGACAAACGGGCGTGTATCACGGGAAAGTACGTGATGTCTATACAATCAACGATGATTTACTCGTTATGGTGGCTACCGATCGCATATCTGCGTTTGACGTGGTGTTACCTAAGGGCATTCCCTATAAAGGACAAGTGCTGAATCAGATAGCTTCCACGTTTTTGGATGCAACGGCCGACATTGTTCCGAATTGGAAACTGGCTACTCCCGATCCGAGGGTAACTGTTGGCGTGAAGTGCGAAGGATTTCGTGTGGAGATGATTATTCGTGGTTATCTGACCGGTAGTGCGTGGCGCGATTATAAGGCCGGCGCGCGATCGCTGTGTGGCATCGCGTTACCGGACGGTATGCGCGAAAATCAAGCGTTCCCCACGCCGATCATTACGCCTACGACAAAAGCAGAAGCCGGGCACGATGAAAATATTTCGCGCGAGGAGATCATCGCACAAGGCCTTGTCAGTCGGGAAGATTACGAATTGATGGAGAAATATACCTATGCTTTGTTTCGGAGAGGCACGGAGATTGCTGCATCCAAAGGGCTTATATTGGTAGATACTAAGTATGAATTCGGCAAGCGAGCTGGTAAGGTTTATTTGATAGACGAAATACACACGCCGGATTCTTCTCGTTATTTTTATGCAGAAGGTTACGAAGAAAAGTTGGCGAAGGGTGAGCCGCAAAAGCAACTCTCCAAAGAATTTGTGCGTCAGTGGTTGATGGATCATGGTTTCATGGGTAAAGCCGGACAGCAGGTGCCCGAAATGACTGACGCGTATGTCGAATCGGTGAGCGAGCGGTATATAGAATTGTACGAGCATATTGTAGGTGAACCCTTTGTGAAAGCGACGACAGAGGATCTGAAAGCGCGTATCGAAGACAATTTACGGAAATACCTCTAATGTCCGTTGAGAAGAACCTCGTTACACCCTACGGCACCGACGGAAGTAAAGCGGAGCAAATCGAACGCATGTTCGACCGTATCGCTCCGATGTACGACCGCCTGAATCATACGCTTTCGTGGGGTATTGATCGTTATTGGCGGCGGCAAGCTATCGCTAAGTTACGTCCATATAGTCCGAAGCGCGTGTTGGATGTAGCTACCGGTACCGGTGATTTTGCGTTGCTGGCATATCGGATGCTCCGGCCGGTCGAAATGTATGCGACGGACGTCTCGGAAGGTATGATGCAAGTCGGTAGGGAGAAAGCGCGCCGTGCCGGATGTGATAGATTGCGTTTCTCGCGGGAAGATTGCCTTTCTTTTTCATTTCCGGATAATAGTTTTGATGCGGCGACTGTGGCGTTTGGCGTGCGTAACCTTGAAAATCCGGATACCGGTTTGCGTGAGATATGGCGCGTGCTGTGTCCGGGTGGCCACCTCGTTATTTTAGAACTGAGCACCCCTGTAAAATGGCCGATGAAACAGCTTTATAATCTTTATTCGCGGTGGTTCATCCCTCGCATAGGTCGGTTGTTTTCACGCGATGCCCACGCGTATCATTATCTGCCTGAAAGCATTCGCGCTTTTCCGCAAGGCGAAGCATTTTGTGGGAAGATCCGGCAAGCGGGATTTGTAAAAGTCTCCTTTCGCAGGTTCACTTTCGGAATATGTACTTTATATACGGCCGCTAAACCTTTGATAAATCAAATAGATCAATCCTAAACAGTCACACTTTATATGAAAACGTACGGACTTATCGGTTATCCGTTGCAACATTCGTTCTCGGAAGGTTATTTCAATGAGAAGTTTCGCTCGGAGAATATTGATGCGCAATATATTAACTTTGAGATTCCAACAATCGACGAACTCAAACGAATTATCGCCTCCGTTTCGCTAAGCGGCCTGAATGTGACGCTGCCATATAAAGAGCAGGTGATTCCATATTTGGATGAATTGGATGCAGAAGCGGCAGCTATCGGCTCCGTGAACGTGATAAAATTTACGCAGAAGAAGAGTAAGCCGTGGCTCATCGGTTATAATTCGGATGCGACAGGCTTTACGCAATCTATCGAACCGCTTTTGCAACCGCACCACCGTGAGGCGTTAGTATTAGGTACGGGCGGATCGGCAAAAGCTATTGCGTACGGATTGAAAAGTTTGGGTATTCGGGCGGTATTCGTGTCGCGTACGCCCAGAAAAGGACAGCTCGCGTACACACACCTAACGCCCGCCGTGATGGAAACGTTCACGGTGATAGTAAACTGCACGCCCGTCGGTATGTTCCCGCATGTAGATACTTGTCCGGACATTCCTTATGAACTTTTGACCGAACGTCATCTCTTATACGACCTGCTTTACAATCCGAACGAGACACTCTTTATGCAGCGCGGAGCCGCTCAAGGAGCTACCGTCAAGAACGGCTTGGAAATGCTACTGTTGCAAGGGTTTACGGCTTGGGAGATTTGGAATAAGTAGAGACGCGCATTGCACGCGCCCCTACCTGTATTCCTTATAACAATGATAATTCGTAGCGTTTGAGGTCGCTATCACGCGAACTTCCGCCGACCATTACCTCAAATAAGCCTGCGCCGGTATGCATCGTGTTTGTATCTGCATTCCACCACTCCAATTGTTGGCTCGTCAACGGAATCTCTACTTGTAGCGTTTGTCCGGCCGGAATAACTACCCGTTTGAATGCGCGTAGCGTTTTGATGGGTCCTTCCAAGTCGTTTGCTTTTTTCAGATAGACCTGTACAACTTCTTCGCCGTCCCTATCTCCGCTGTTTGTGACAGGCACTGTGAGTACAATCTCTTGTCCTGCTTTCGGGTTTTCCATATTAAAAGTAGCTACGCCATAGTCGAACGTCGTATAACTCAGTCCGTAACCGAACGGAAATAGTGGCGTCTCGGCATTATAGCGGTAGGTATGCCCTTTCATGTCGTAGTTCTCGAAATCGGGCAGTTGCGAAATGTTTTTATAAAACGTCACGGGCAAACGACCGGCAGGGTTGTATTTTCCGAACAAAATGTCGGCTACGGCAGTCCCGCCCGATTGTCCCGGGTACCAAGCTTGAAGAATCGCATCGCAGGTTTCTGTTTCCGGTACTAAACCGAGAGCAGATCCGGAGCAGTTCACAAAGACTACCGGCTTGCCTGTGTTGTGCAAGGCAGCTACGACCTGGCGTTGAATGGCAGGTAGCTCAATATCCGTACGGTCGCCTCCTCTGAATCCCGGCCAGTTGACTCTCATCTCTTCTCCTTCGAGTCGAGGGGTAATACCGCCCACAAAGATGATAACGTCCGCAGATTGTACTCGTTGGGCGATGGCTTGCGGATTTATCTTACGGCCATTCAATGTGTCGGCCACCCATGCGCAACCTTCTTCGTAGATGACATTTTCTTCTCCGACGGCGTTCTTAATGCCTTGCAGAATGGTAATGGTGCGAGCAGGCGTACCGTTATAATTTGCCCATTGCATAACCGAATCGTTGGCGTTGGGGCCGACAACAGCTACCGTCAAACCGTTCGCTTGTAAGGGCAATACGTTATTTTTGTTTTGCAATAATACCATACTCTTGCGTGCCATCTCGGTAGCCAACGCGTCATGCTCGGCCGAAGCCACGACGGAGTAGGGAATCTTTGTCCATTCCACCAGCGCGGGGTCA
>JAISIB010000144.1 GCA_031262265.1 Prevotellaceae bacterium | reverse complement strand
GCTTGTACGTCTACTTCCAAATGCGGAATAGCTTGTGCACCGTCTATCAATACGGGTATGTTATGACGATGAGCTATCTCTATCAGTTGTTTAATCGGGTTTACTGTGCCAAGCACATTAGAGACATGCGTTACGCAGACAAGGCGTGTACGTTCATCAAACAGGCTTTCGGTTGCGTCAATCAGAAGTTCGCCGTCGTCGCTCATAGGAATGACGCGTAAGCGCACTCCTTTTCGGTCTCCCAACAGTTGCCATGGAACGATGTTGCTATGGTGCTCCATCGTAGATACCAAGACGTTGTCACCGGCCTCTATGGTTAGGTCGCCAAATGAGGATGCTATGAGATTGATCGCCTCTGTGGTGCCGCGCGTGAATATAACTTCTTGTGCGGAGGCGGCATTGATGAATCGCCGCACCGTTTCTCGTGCCGATTCGTGCAGTTCGGTAGCTTGCTGCGATAGGTAGTGCACGCCGCGATGTACGTTGGCGTTGACGGAATAGTATTCCTCTGTCATCGCTTCGACGACGCTACGCGGTTTTTGAGTAGTCGCCGCATTATCCAGATAGACCAACGGGTGATTATACACCGTTCGGCTGAGGATCGGAAAGTCTTTGCGTATGGTATGAACGTCGAACATTTTGATTAGATTTAGCAGGAACACCCTTTGCAGCGAGCCAATTCGCCGCGAAAGCGTTTGTCGACGAGCAGATGTAGTCGATCGCGCAACGCTTCAAGGGAGATATTATCAATTACTTCGTTGACAAACGCACTCATCAGTAGCAAACGGGCTTCACGCTCGGCGATTCCTCTGGTTTTCATGTAGAATAATGCATTTTCATCCAATTGTCCGGTAGTCGCGCCATGGCTGCATTTCACATCATCGGCATATATTTCCAATTGCGGTTGACTATATGCCCGCGCCTGACGAGTAGCGCACAAGTTGCGATTGGTTTGTCGCGATGAGGTACGTTGCGCATCGGGACGCACCAGTACCTTGCCGGCAAATGCGCCGACGGCTTCATCGTCAAGGACGTATTTATACAATTCTTCGCTGGTGCAATCGGGCGCAGCGTGTTCGACAAACGTATAATTATCTATCTGCTGCCGCTTATCGGCGATTGCCATGCCGGAGAGCGAGAGAGTTGCGCCTTTTCCGGCCAAAGATATGTCGCTCGTGTTGCGTGTTGTTCCGTTGTGCAACGTCAAATCGCTGCATTGCACGGTACTTCCTGCTTCTTGGCGTATGTATAGCTGACTTAATCGAGTGCTTCGTTCGCTCGTCTCTTCCAGTCCGTACAACCGAAGAGTAGCTCCTTTGCCGACAAATACTTCAATAACTTGCGTAGAAAGGAAGTTGACGTCATCCATTGTGTGGTCGCACATCAGTAGCGAGGCTTCCGTGTTATCTTCCAATACGATTAGTAGGCGGCGATTAACCATAAGATCCACATCGGCGCGTAGTATTTTGACTAACTGTATAGGCTTTTCGATACGCACGCCGTGAGGGATATAGCAGAGTAAGCCGTCTTGTGCGAATAAAGTATTTAATGCCGCGATTCCGTCTTTGGAGGTGTCTGCCAATCGTCCGTAAAACTTGTTCACGAGTTCGGGATATTGCGCGGACAGTTCGTTCAGACTACCGAACAAGACGCCATCGGGAAGAGACGGTTGCGCGTGATGATAGAAACTGTCGTTGTGCATAAAGTACAGCGAGGTAGTCAGATTAGGTACGTCGCATCTGAACACTTTGTACGGGTTAACGGGTATTTGCAAGCGTCTAATATTCAGACCATAGTTAGGCTCAAAGAGCGGAGCTATGTCTGTGTAGAGGTAGCGTTCGTCTTTGCGTGTCGGGAAGCCTTGTTCTTTGAAGTTTGCCAGTGCCTGCGCACGACGACTGTTGAGGATCTCCGACGTATTCTCGTTGATGAGAGATTCCGCTTGGTGAAAGAGTGTGATATAATCCTGCTCCACGCGCATAATCAACCTCCTACTTCCTCTTTGATCCAGTCATAGCCGCGTTGTTCCAGTTCCAAAGCCAATTCTGCGCCGGCCGTTTTCACGATACGTCCTTTGTAAAGGACATGTACGACGTCGGGCTTGATATAATCCAGTAGGCGTTGATAATGCGTAATGACGATACAACTCGTCTGAGGCGTTTTTAGTTTATTGACGCCGTCGGCTACGATACGGAGCGCGTCAATATCTAATCCGGAGTCGGTTTCATCGAGAATGCTCAGACGCGGTTCGAGCATCGCCATCTGGAAGATTTCGTTACGTTTCTTTTCGCCACCGCTAAATCCTTCGTTCACGCTACGGTTAGCCAGTTTGTTGTCCAACTCTACGACTGCTCGCTTCTCACGCATTAGTTTCAAAAATTCGGCAGCAGTTAGGGCGGACAATCCCCGATACTTGCGTTGCTCGTTGACAGCCGTTCTCATGAAATTGACCATGCTTACGCCCGGTATTTCTACCGGATATTGGAATGAGAGAAACAAGCCTTCATGACTACGCTCCTCCGGTGAGAGTGCCAGCAAGTCCTTCCCGTAAAAAAGAACGCTCCCTTTGGTTACTTCAAACGCCGGATTGCCTACCAAGACACTACTTAGCGTACTTTTCCCTGAGCCATTGGGTCCCATGACGGCATGTACTTCTCCTTCGTTCATAGTCAAATTGATTCCTTTCAGTATCTCCTTGCCGTTGACGCTTGCGTGCAGGTCTTTTATTTCTAATATAGTTTTCATATCATAGTCACTTATTCGATTCTCACAGTCGCTTATTTTATTATCGCGGTTAGTTATTTTGTTATCGTAGTTACTTATTTGGCTTAGCCTACGCTTCCTTCTAACGAGACGCTGAGTAGTTTTTGCGCTTCGACGGCAAATTCCATCGGCAGCTTATTCAATACCTCGCGGGCATAGCCGTTAACGATCAATCCGACGGCGTCTTCTGTCTTGATGCCGCGTTGGTTGCAATAGAACAGCTGCTCCTCGCTAATCTTTGAGGTGGTCGCTTCGTGTTCGACGATGGCCGTGTCGTTATGAACGTCCATATACGGAAATGTGTGTGCCCCGCAACGATCACCCAAGAGCAACGAATCACATTGGCTGTAATTGCGTGCCCCATCGGCTTTTTCTGTGACACGTACTAAGCCGCGATACGAATTTTGACTTTGTCCGGCAGAGATACCCTTGCTTACAATCGTGCTGCGCGTGTTACGTCCGATATGTATCATCTTGGTGCCGGTATCCGCTTGCTGGCGATTGTTGGTGACGGCCACGCTATAGAATTCGGCGGAAGAATCATTTCCCGATAAGATACACGACGGATATTTCCACGTAATCGCGCTGCCTGTTTCTACTTGTGTCCACGAGAGTTTACTGGCTTCGCCGCGACAATGGCCGCGTTTCGTCACAAAATTATAAACGCCTCCCCGTCCTTCGGCATCGCCCGGATACCAATTTTGTACGGTACTGTATTTAACCTCTGCCCTGTCGTGTACGATAATCTCCACGATAGCGGCATGCAGTTGGTTCTCGTCGCGCTGCGGTGCCGTGCAACCTTCCAGATAAGATACGTACGAGTCATCGTCGGCTACGATTAAGGTGCGTTCAAATTGTCCGGTGTTGCGGGCGTTAATGCGAAAATACGTAGACAACTCCATCGGGCAACATACGCCCTTCGGAACATAGACGAACGACCCGTCGGAAAATACGGCCGAATTGAGTGCGGCGAAGAAATTATCCCGATAGCCCACTACGGAACCTACGTATTTTCGGATCAAATCAGGATGTTCTCTTACTGCTTCGCTGAACGAGCAAAAGATAATACCCTTCTCCATCAAAGTCTCCTTGAAAGTTGTCTTAACGGACACGGAATCCATCACAGCATCCACGGCCATTCCGCTAAGTGCCATACGTTCGTGTAACGGGATACCCAGTTTGTCAAACGTTTGAAGCAGCTCCGGATCAATTTCGTCTATGCTTTTCGGCGTATCTTTCTTGCGCGTGGGATCAGCATAGTAGGAAATCGACTGATAGTCGATAGTTGGAATATTCAGATGCGCCCATGTGGGCATTTGCATCGTTTCCCAATGACGAAACGCCCGCAGGCGGAAGTCTAACAACCACTCCGGTTCCTCTTTCTTACTTGATATTAACCGAATAGTGGCTTCATTAAGTCCTTTGGGTATGATGTCGGTATCTATATCGGTAGAGAAACCGTATTTATATTGGGCGTTAGCAATCTTTTTGATGTATTTATTGGATTCTTTCGAGTTATATTCCATTGTTTGGTGCTTCCAAATTTTAATTATTCCAGATGCTATCTGTAAGCTCTTTGGCTACGGGGAACCAACTCTCGAACAAAGTTTTCAGAGGAACGTACAAATAGGATTCTTGCTTGGTTGTTTCGCTGAGAAGAACGTTTCCTGTATCCAAATAGTCAAGGACGTTGGCTAAAGCTCCCAGAATAATGATCCACGTCGTTGCGCCGAGGATAATTCCCAATAGACGATTGATGAATCCCAAGCCGATTGCTTCCAGTGCGTGGGTGATGAGTGAAGCAAGTAACATGCAAAGTAGCGGCACCAACACCCAAATGGCAATGAAAGATATAACTTGTGCAAACGTCATGGAGTCTTCGAGCGCAGGAGCGAGTTTCTCAGCTAACGAAAGATAGAGGGTACGCGCCACTACGAAGCCGACAATCAGCCCTATGACGGTTGCCAACTCGCGTAAAAACCCTTTCAAGCAGCCACGGATAGCCCCGATGACTACGATACCGATGATTACATAGTCGAGTGCCGTCATAGTCGTGAGATTATAATGTCTGTTTTACCTCTACTTCCTGATAAGTCTCGATAACATCGCCTACTTGAATGTCATTATAGCCGGTCAGACTGATACCGCACTCGTAATTGACCGCCACTTCTTTCACGTCCTCTTTGAAACGCTTCAAAGCGTTGATCGTTCCCGTGTATATCACAATACCGGCGCGAATCAATCGTGCTTTATCCGATCGTTTCACTTTACCTTCTTTGACCATGGCTCCGGCCACCGTACCTACTTTGCTAATGTGGAATACTTCGCGTACTTCAATAGAAGACGTTACTTCTTCCTTCACTTGCGGTGCCAACATGCCTTCCATTGCGGCTTTTACTTCCTCAATAGCGTCATAGATCACCGAATATAAGCGAATATCCACGCCTTCCTGCTCGGCCATCTTACGGGCAGCGGCCGAAGGCCTTACTTGGAATCCGATGATGATGGCGTCGGAAGCGGCGGAGAGCGTCACATCCGATTCGGAGATTTGTCCAACTCCCTTGTGGATTACGTTTACTTGTATTTGTTCGGTAGATAGTTTGATCAACGAATCGCTGAGTGCCTCGATCGAACCGTCTACGTCGCCTTTCACGATAATGTTTAGCTCGTGGAAATCTCCTACGGCCAAACGGCGACCCAGTTCGTCCAACGTCAGTATCTTCTGCGTGCGCAATCCTTGTTCGCGTTGCAATTGTTCGCGTTTGTTCGTGATTTCACGAGCTTCCTGCTCTGTCTCAATCACATGGAAAGAATCGCCGGCGTTGGGAGCACCGTTCATACCTAATAGTAAAGCCGGCTCCGATGGGCCTGCTGTTTTGATACGTTGGTTACGTTCGTTAAACATCGCCTTGATGCGCCCGTAATGTGTGCCCGCCAAGACAATATCTCCCATGCGAAGCGTTCCGTTGGACACTAAAACGGTAGCTACGTAACCCCGTCCTTTGTCTAAGGTCGATTCGATAATAGAACCGTTGGCTTTGCGATTTGGATTAGCTTTTAGCTCAAGCATCTCGGCTTCCAGCAAAACTTTCTCCAATAGTTCCGGCACGCCGATACCTTGTTTGGCCGATATATCTTGGGATTGGTATTTTCCACCCCATTCTTCGACCAGAAAATTCATGGCTGCCAATTCTTCTTTTATCCTGTCGGGATTGGCACCGGGCTTGTCTATTTTGTTAATAGCAAAGATAATCGGCACATTGGCCGCGACTGCGTGATTGATAGCCTCGCGTGTTTGCGGCATGACGTTGTCGTCAGCTGCCACGATAATGATTACTACGTCGGTAACTTTCGCTCCGCGTGCACGCATGGCAGTAAATGCTTCGTGTCCCGGCGTATCAAGGAATGTAATGTGTCGACCGTCTTCCAACGCCACGTTGTATGCTCCGATGTGCTGGGTTATTCCTCCGGCTTCACCGGCAATAACGTTGGATTTGCGGATATAGTCGAGTAACGAGGTCTTACCGTGGTCTACGTGTCCCATCACTGTGACGATCGGCGCACGAGGTTGTAAATCTTCCGGAGCATCTTCTTCTTCCACAACGGCTTGCGCAACATCTGCGCTTACATATTCCGTGCGGAAACCAAACTCTTCGGCTACCAGATTGATAGTCTCCGCATCCAGTCGCTGGTTGATAGAAAGCATAATACCGACGCTCATACAAGTAGCGATTACTTGTGTGACGGGAACTCCCATCATCGTAGCCAATTCGTTGGCGGTTACGTATTCCGTCAGCTTCAATACTTTGCTTTCCGATGCTTCGATATTTTCTTGCTCTTGTTGACGAGTGAAAGCCGTCTCTCTCTTTTCTTTTCGATACTTGGCCGTTTTGGTTTTACCCTTGCTCGTCAATCGTGCCAACGTTTCTTTTACTTGCTTTGCAACGTCTTCTTCGCTGACCTCCTTGACTACTTGTTTTTTGTGACGGTCTTTACGTCGGTCGCCCGCATGATGCGGATCTTTTCCGGCATTGGGGGCACCGCTTCGTCCGTGATTTTTGTTTTTATCGGGTTGCACGGCAGATGCAGCCTTGTTGATGTCTACCCGTTCCTTATTGATACGGTCACGTTTCCTGCGCCTTTTTGCACTTCCGCTGGTCGTACTGGCACCTGAGGCTGCGGTTTCGCTGCTACCGACTTTCGGTTTCGTTGCCGTTGACTTGGTGTCACTTTCTTTGCGTATCTCCTTGATGATAGCGTCTTTCATCTGTTTACGCTGGTCTTGGCGTTGTTGCTCACGCTCTTCCCGCTCACGCTGTCTCTCGGCTTTCGATTTCTTTTTAGGGCGCGTGGATGTATTTAGCTCAGTCAGGTCTATCTGACCGACGACGTTCAGTTTGACAGTCGGTTCGGCCGTGCGAAGTCTGAATACGTTGGAGTCTGTTTTGTTCTCTTCGGTCTCTGCAGCGACCGTCGGTTTTCCCGCTTTGACGGGCGTTGCAGCGGATTTTCCTTTGGGAGTAGGCGATACGGCTTTCTGGGACTCCGTTTTGGCGGAAGCCGGTGCAATGTCTTTCTTCGGTTCGGAGACGGGCTTTGATGCCGTTGGAATAGTCGGCTGTGGTTTCACTTCCGGCTTTTCGTTCGGCGTGACTTTCTTTGCTTCTTGTGCAGGTCGTTCGATGGATGGTTTGGCTTCGGGCATAGGTGCTACCTTTTCAGGGGTAGCTGCCGGTACTTCTTTGGCTTGCTCCACCGGTTTCTCGGGACGGCGATTCAATTCATTCAGGTCTATTTTCCCCACCGGATTATATCGTTGTCTGATTTCTCCGGATGTATTGCTGACATGCTTTGCCTCTTTCGGTTTCTTAAAATCTTCTTTGAAGCCCGGTATAGACACTTGTGTCTTGGGTGGTTTGTTTTGCTGCCTGTCCATACTAAATTGGTCTGACGCTTGTCTCAGGTGTTTGTCCGTGCTGAATGCTTGCACCAGCAGGCCGTGTTGTTCTTCCGTCAACAGCGCGTTCGGACTTTCTTCTATCGTGTGGCCTTTTTTCTTCAAAAACTCCACTGCCGTAGAAACGCCTACATTTAGTTCTCTCGTTACCTTGTTTAACCGTATCGCCATATATTATCTCTTCCTCTATTCCTCGAACTCTGCTTTCAAAATATTTAAAACTTCATCAATGGTTTCTTCTTCGAGATCTGTTTTCTCGATGAGTACCTCACGTGGTGCGTTCAATACGCTCTTGGCTGTATCGTATCCCAATGCTTTGACGGCATCGATGACCCAATCTTCTATTTCGTCCCTGAATTCATCCAAGTAAATATCTTCTTCTACTTCGTCCAACTCACGGAACACGTCGATCGTATATTCCGTCAACATGCTGGCAAGTTTGATGTTCAGACCATTTAATCCGATGGCCAGAGCCACTTCTTCGGGCTTCAAGAAAACTTCTGCCTTGCGCTCCTCTTCATTCAGTCGTATGGATGAAATACGTGCCGGACTGAGTGCGCGCTGGATGAAGAGCGACGTATTGGACGTGTAGTTGATTACGTCTATGTTCTCGTTGCGTAACTCGCGCACGATGCCGTGGATACGACTTCCTTTGACGCCGACGCAAGCTCCTACCGGATCAATCCGGTCGTCGTAAGATTCGACGGCTATCTTAGCGCGTTTGCCGGGAATGCGCGCGATGCGCTTAATAGTAATCAGTCCGTCGTTGATTTCGGGAACTTCCATTTCCAATAGGCGTTGCAAAAATACGGGGGAGATGCGTGATAGAATAATCTTCGGGTTGTTGTTCCGATTATCTACGCGAGCTACCACTGCACGTGCCGTTTCCCCTTTATAGTAAAAGTCTCCGGGTATCTGTTCGGTCTTAGGTAGCAACAGTTCATTGCCTTCGTCATCCAACAGCAGTATCTCTTTCTTCCACACCTGATAAACTTCCGCATTGACAACGGTGCCTATTTTGTCGGAGTACTTGTTATATAGATTGTCCTTCTCCAATTCCATAATGCGTGCCGCCAGTGTTTGGCGCAAGTTCAGAATAGCGCGCCGGCCGAACTGCACAAATTCTACTTTGTCGGTTACTTCTTCTCCTATGCCGTATGACTCGTCTATTTTTCTGGCTTCCGTCAGTGGTATTTGCAGGCTCGAACCCTTGTATTCTTCGTCAGCTACCACTTCGCGGTTACGCCATATTTCAAAGTCCCCTTTGTCGGGGTTTACGATGACGTCATAGTTTTCGTCCGAGCCGAACATTTTTGTCAGCACGCTACGGAATGATTCTTCGAGGACGCTCACCATCGTGGTGCGGTCGATATTTTTCAGTTCCTTAAACTCAGAAAAGGTGTCTATCAAACTGATTGTTTCTGCCTTTTTCGCCATAATTACTTAAAACTGATTACGTATTTGGTATATTTTATTTCATCGTAACGGAATGTTTCGTCTTCTTCTATCGTTTTCGGACGCTTGGCACCTTCCGGTTTTACCTTTCGCTGTACACCGAGAGTGAAACCGTTTTCATCGGCGG
>JAISIB010000143.1 GCA_031262265.1 Prevotellaceae bacterium | reverse complement strand
GACCCTGTCGTACAGGAATCAGGCAAGCGAACGAATCCAAAGTTCTGACTATTATATAGGCACGCATCAAAGGCTAACTTAGAGAGCGTAGCCGCTACGGAAGCCAAGGCAAAGGATACGTTACGTTCCATTTTGCCGCGTCCCATTTGTGCATAGACTACGTTGTAGTTCAGTGCGTCAAAACCCAATAAGTCCGTCGTCATTTGCCGGCGCAGAGGAAACGAAGAACCGTAGCCGGCAGCCGAACCGAGCGGATTACGATTGCAAATTCGATAGGCGGCTTGTAAGATGCGCAAGTCATCTACTAAACTCTCCGCATAAGCACCAAACCATAACCCGAACGACGACGGCATCGCTACCTGCAAGTGCGTATATCCGGGCATTAGCACGGAGTTATATTTTTCGCTTTGTGCGATGAGAATGCCAAACAACTGTTCAACAGACTCGGCTATTCGTTGCAATTGCGCGCGGGTGAACAACTTCAAATCAAGTAGTACCTGATCGTTCCGCGAGCGTCCGCTATGTATTTTCTTCCCGACATCACCCAACTTTTGCGTTAAGAGCAATTCCACTTGAGAATGCACATCCTCCACGCCTTCTTCGATGAAGAAGTCTCCGGATACGACGTCCGCATACAGATGTTTTAATTCGGATTGCAAAGCAGACAGTTCTTCGGCCGTCAATAAACCTATTTCCCGCAACATCGCTATATGCGCCAACGAGCCTAAAATATCGTATCCGGCGAGATAAAGATCTAACTCCCGATCGCGTCCCACCGTAAACCGTTCAATGCGTTCGTTCGCCGCCGTATTTTTTTCCCAAAGTTTCCGTGCCATATCTTTAAGCATAAGGAAGCAACGCCAAAGCCGCCGCTATTTTTTCGGCACTATCCGCCATAGGTTTCTTCAACATCCCGCCTACCAACGGATTCACGTCGGCCACTATTTCCAAGCGCAATCGACATGCCGCATCCGAAACAGGCGTCAAATGTATATTTAATAGGAACGGAAGCGGAGAAGCAACCGTCGAGAAACCAATCAATACGTCGGGCTGACACTCCGTGATACGCAGCGTAATCGTTCCAACGGACGGCACGGCAAAGCTCAACGTATCCTCCGTAAATGATAATCCCTGAATTCTGCTTTCCGGCAGGCGTTCGCGAAGCGTCTCTAAATTAGTCAAGTCCGACAAGCGGGCATATACCTGCGTCGCGCCGAACGGAATCTCTTTCTCTGTACTTGTTGCTGTCATGCCTATTCTTTTATTTGGGTTCCCATGCCGCAGGGTCTTTGCGCCATTCTTCCAATATTTTCAACTCGTCTTCACCGATATAGCCCGTTTCAAGAGCTACGCTGACTACCGCCTCATAATTGGTCAGCGTCACCAAAGGTACTTTGGCTTCCTTAAAACGTTTCACCGCCACATCAAATCCGTAAGTGTACGCCGCAACCATGCCTATGACCACACATCCGTCACGTCGGATAGCTTCCACCGCTTTTAGGCTGCTACCGCCGGTCGAAATCAAATCTTCAACGACGACTACTTTCATTCCCGGACGCAGTTCGCCTTCTATCAAGTTCTCCAAGCCGTGATCTTTCGGCGTCGAACGAACATATACAAAGGGTAAGTGGAGCGCATCGGCTACCAACGCGCCCTGCGGAATGGCTCCCGTCGCTACGCCTGCAATCGCGTCTGCTTCGGGAAAGCGTTCCAGAATGAGGCGGGTCGTCTCTATTTTCACATAATTACGCAGTGCGGGATACGACAACGTTTTGCGATTGTCACAATAGAAGGGCGATTTCCAGCCCGAAGCCCACGTAAAAGGATTGGAAGGTTGCAACTTAATCGCTTTCACCGTCAATAATTTCTGGGCGAATTGTTTCTCTAACGTCTTCATCGGCATTGTATTTGAAAATTTAGTGTCTTTTTTCTATGCAAAGGTACACCTTTTCGCGTAAAGTACGTAATTTTGCATATTCAACTTAAAAAACAGTGATATTATGAGAAACCTCATTTTCTTGTGCAGCCTCTGTTTGCTGCCTGCTGCCCTCTACGGACAACAACCTACCAACAAAATGACACGCGGCATTCCTGCTGCCACCGCCCCCGGCACAGAAAATTGGAGTCCGCTTAGTACCGAATGGTATCAACCGCAACCGGCTAAGGTGACGCCCGGAACGGGTACCAAGCCGCCTTCGGACGCCATCGTGCTCTTCGACGGAACAGATCTTTCCAAATGGGAATCAGCCTCAGGACGTACCGCCGGAGAACCGGCTCCTTGGAAAGTGGAAAACGGCGAGTTAAAAATCGTACCGAGAACAGGAGCTATTCGCACGAAGCAATATTTTGCCGATTGCCAGCTGCATATCGAATGGAAATCTCCGCCTGCCGAACGACACAATGGACAGAACCGCGGCAACAGCGGCGTATTCTTACAAAGCGCATACGAGGTACAAATCCTCGACGGCGACGACAATCCTACCTACGTAAACGGGATGGTGGGAAGTATCTACAAGCAAGTGGCACCGATGGTAGACGCTTATACCAAGAACGGCGAATGGCAGACCTACGACATCTATTGGAAAGCCCCCCGCTTCACGACTAATGGCGAGCTGGAAGCACCGGCTATCATTACGGTCGTACATAACGGAATCGTTATACAGAACAACTATATTTTAAAAGGTACGACGCCGTACGTAGGTCTGCCCAACTATCAACCGCACGGCATGTTGCCTATCGAATTGCAAGACCACGGCACGGAAGTGGCTTTCCGGAATATATGGATACGGCCGTTGTAGACCTACCCTACGGACTCATCCGAATCACATAGGAAGTTGCTGAAATAACCGACTATCTTATCGAAATAACCGACGAAGATATTTAAACAACAAACACGCTTATTTCAGCGACATACGGACATATCGAAAGCACTAGTTGCCTTCACTCGCAAGCGCGGCTCCTCCATGAGCCGCGCTTGTTGTTTTTAACGATAGTAAGTGAAATTTTTCCCTCCACAGAGTAAGAATTGCATAGAAATACGAGTGATTTAACATAATAAGACTAAAAAACTTAAAATTTGTAGTTGACAATTAAAATATTCCCATATCTTTGCGGCGAAAACTTTTGCTCAATTCAATCAAACACTATTTGACTTTATGATCAACAAATCGAAAAGCAGAGGATGCTTCCGACTGAAGCTCTTCACTTCCCTGGCTTTGGCCGGTCTCTTTGTTGGAAGTAGTAGTAGTGCCTTTGCCGGTACTACCGAACGAACTCCTTCCGCATTGGAAGTAAGCAATCAGCAACAGACGCGTACTATTACCGGTACGGTCGTTGATTCAAAAGGCGAGCCGTTGCCCGGAGCAAGCATCGCCGAAGTAGGAACGACAATGGGAGCCGTTACGGACATCAACGGTAAGTTCACCTTGAACGTGCAGCCCAATGCCATGTTGAGTATCTCCTACATTGGTTTCAAAACCAAGACCTTAGCTGCTACGCCGAATATGCGCGTAGTGCTCGAAGAAGATACCGAAATGTTAGGCGAAGTAGTAGTCGTAGGCTACGGTTCGCAAAAGAAAGTAAACCTGACCGGCGCAGTAGCATCTGTCGATGTGGCCAAAACGATTGACAGCCGCCCCGTCGCCGACATAGGTCGCGCTTTGCAAGGCGCAGTACCGGGCTTGGTCGTATCGACCAGCTCCGGTGAAATCGGCGGTGCGCCGAGCATCAAGATTCGTGGCAATGTAGGCTCGCCGAACGGCACCGGAACGCCGCTTATCTTGGTAGACAACGTAGAAATCACCGACATTTCCCTGATCAATCCGGACGATATCGAATCTATCTCCGTATTGAAAGACGCCGCCTCAGCTTCTATCTACGGAGCGCGCGGTGCATTCGGCGTGTTGCTGATTACTACCAAATCCAAGCAGCAGAACGATCGCCTGTCGGTGAAGTATTCTACGAACTTCGCTTGGCGTACGCCGACCGTGAAGCCTACTCAGCTTCCGGGCTGGCAACAAGCTTCTATCAACCTGCAAGGTGTACAGAACTTGCCGACTCCGTCTAACTATTACAGTATCGTAGGTACGTTGGGCGTAGTCACCGAAGCAGACATTCCCAAGATGAAAGAATATTGGGATAAATACGGCTTCGGAGATTCGTTCGGTCCTGAAATGGTTGAAGGTCGCGATTTCTATTTCGACTCGCAAGGTATGCACATGTACCGTACTTTTGACTGGTACGACATGTTTATTAAGGATTGGATGCCGCAACAAAGCCACAACCTCTCGATTAACGGAGGCAACAGCAAGACCAGCTACAACATCGGATTGGGATATTTGGATCAAGAAGGTCTGACCAAAGTGAACTCCGACCAGTACAAACGCTACAACGCCAGCTTGTCGATCAACTCGGCATTGAACAAATACATCTCTATCAATGCGGGCGTTATGTACACGCGTGCCGATAAGGATACGCCGTTTACGTTCGCCAGCGACTTGTACGACCGTTTGTATTACCTCTATCGTTGGCAGCCGTTCTATCCGTACGGAACTATCGACGGTAAGCCGTTCCGCGGTGCTATCACCGAATTGGAACAAGCTCCGATGAACAAACAAGAACGCGACTATGTTCGTTTGAACGGCGGCATTACTATTAAACCGATCGAAGGACTTACGATCGATTTGAACGGTACATATACGTCTACGGAAACACGCTTGCACAAAAATGGTGGTCCCGTATACGCATACGACTCGTTCAACGTCGGTACATCTTTGGATGCTCTGAAAGCCACGTACAAGGATTATATCACTGCTTCGTACAAATATGCTCGCGAAGAGTTTGGCCGCACGCAAGCATTCACCGGTAATATGGTAGCTACGTATAGTAAGCGCATCGGCGACCACGATTTCAAAGTGATGGCCGGTTCGAGTTTGGAAACCAGCGAATATAAATATTTTTGGGCGCAACGTATGGCTATTTTGAGTCAGGAAAAACCCGAACTCAACTTGGCAACGGGCGACCAGACAGTCAGCAGCGACCATACGCACTGGGCTGTGGCCGGTTTCTTCGGACGTATTAACTACGCGTACAAAGATCGTTATCTTTTCGAGCTGAACGGCCGTTACGACGGTTCTTCCAGCTTCCCGAAAGGTAGTCGTTTCGCATTCTTCCCTTCGGGTTCGATCGGATGGCGTGTGAGCGAAGAAGCTTTTATGGAAGACTTGAAACCGGTTCTGAGTACGTTGAAACTCAGAGGTTCATACGGTAGCATCGGTAACCAAAACGTAGGAACCGACCGCTTCGTATCTACGCTGACAACATCCAGCGATAGTTGGATTATCGACGGACAAAAGACGCAATCGACCGGTCGTCCGACGCTCGTGTCCAAAGAATTGCGTTGGGAAACCGTGACTACGCTGGACTTCGGCTTCGATGCACGCTTCTTCGACGATGCGCTGGGCATCACGTTTGACTGGTACAACCGTAAGACAAGCGATATTCTGACGCAGGCTAACCTTCCTTCCGTATTGGGAGCTTCTGCTCCGTACGAGAATATGGGCGCCATCGAAACGCCGGGTATCGAAATCGCCGTAGACTATCGCCACACGTTCAACAACGGTTTGACGATCGGCGTAGGTGCTTCGTTGTCCGACTATACGACGAAAGTAACCAAATGGACGACCAACACGAGTATGCCGGCTTACGGCTCGGGCGGTACGGGATGGTACAGCTCGACATACTTCAAAGAAGGTATGCGCTTGGGCGACATCTGGGGCTTGCAATTCGACCGCTTCCTGACCGAAGCCGACTTCAATGCCGACGGTTCGCTGAAAGACGGTTTGCTTAACCAGAAGCAAGTGTTCCCGACGAACTACCGTTTCGCACCGGGTGACGTGCTTTACAAAGACCTCAACGGCGATGGTTCGATTACGAAAGGCACCGCTACCGACAAGCCGGGCGATTTGAGCATTATCGGCAATACGTTGCCGCGCTATCAATTCGGTTTCAACTTCGACGCCGCTTACAAGGGATTCGACTTCAACATGTTCTTGCAAGGCGTAGCCAAGATGGACATGTGGGCTGCGGGTAACCAAGTATTGCCGGGCTACACGACGGGCGAACCTTACTACGAAGGAGCCGAAGATTACTGGACGCCCGAAAATACCGGTGCCTACTATCCACGTCCGTATGCCTACAATCAAGCACAAACCGGTAACTTCCAAGTGAACGACCGCTATTTGATGAATATGGCTTATCTGCGCTTCAAGACGTTGACCATCGGTTACACGTTGCCGAAAGCTCTGCTGAGCAAATACAAGATTCAGAACCTGCGCGTTTACTTTACGGGCGAGAACCTGTTTACCATCACAGGCTTGAAGCCGGATATCGACCCCGAAATCGGCATTCGTATGGTGAACTCATCTCAAGATGCTCGTAACTACGGACGTAGCTATCCGTATCAGAAGTCTCTTTCGGTTGGACTACAACTCAGTTTATAATTTACACATCTAATATACATCGCACATTATGAAAAAATATATAGCTTATATTAGTTGCGCACTGTTGATGGCGACATTTGTCGGTTGCGACGATTTTCTGGATCGCGACCCACTCAACAAGGAAACCAATGACAGTTACTGGGCAAGCGAAAGTTCATTGCGCACATACGCCCAGGATTTCTACTCGTACTTCTTCACGGGCTACGGCACAGACTATACGGCCTTCGGCGGATTCTTCTCCGGAGATAACTTCACCGATGACTTTCAAACGCGTGCCGGCGGTCAATTCGCTTTCCCCTTGTCGGCTACTACGGACATAAACTCGACCATTACGCCGTGGACGAACAATTATCAGGTGGTGTACAAAGCCAACGTGATGATTGAAAAGATTCCGGATATGAACGTGACCGACGAAGTGAAAAACCACTGGATGGGTGTTGCCCGTTTCTTCCGCGCAATGGGTCACAGCGCACTGCTGAAAACCTACGGAGCCGTTCCTTACTTTGAGGCCGTTACCGATCCGGCAGACGCAGAAACGCTGTACAAAGATCGCGACCCGTATCTGACCGTTGCGAAGAGCGTGTTGGCAGATTTCCAATATGCGTTGCAAAACGTACGGACGGACGACACCAAACGCCAAGTAAACCGCTATTGGGTAGGTGCTTTGATGTCTCGCGAGATGTTGTACCACGCCACTTGGTTGAAGTATCAAGGTACGACGGTAGGCTCCGGTTCACAATCGGTAGCCGAAGCTGACCTGAAAGAACTCTTCCAAGGAGCCATCGACGGCGCAACGCTGGTGATGAACTCGGGACTTTATGCCATCGGCAACAATTACAACGGAATATTCTCCAGTGATGACTTGGCCGGAAACAGGGAAGTGATCATCTACCGCGAATATACGACGGGCGTACAGTGCAATTCGCTGATGTCGTACAACGCCGGTGAAACGCACACGATGGGCGACGTGACGCAGGACGTTATCAATAGCTACTTGTGCAGCGACGGTTTGCCTATCGGACAGTCTCCGCTTTACAAGGGTGCTACTGATCCCAGCGTAGCCAATTCGTTTATCGATCGCGACCCGCGTCTCTACCAAACGGTGGTTGACACGTTGCGTATCATGAACTCGGGTATCGCGACCGCACAGTCTTATACGGGCTATTGCACCAAAAAATTCCTCAACGAAGACTGGTGGTCACAGAACTTGGATTTCTGCAAGAATATCAACAGTCCGGCCGACGCACCGCAAGTACGCTACGCCGAAGTATTGCTGAACTACGTGGAAGCACGCTATGAAATCAGCAAAATCGGCGGCTCTGCTTTTGCGCAAGCCGACTTGGATCAGACCATCAACCTGCTGCGCGGTCGCAAATTGACCAAGTGGGGCGAAACTCCGCAAGTAGAGCGCACGATGCCGGGCGTTACGTTGGCAGGTAGCAACCTCAGCGTAAACGGTACCGTCATCAACGATCCGGCGCGCGACAACACGGTTGATCCGATCCTTTGGGAAATCCGTCGCGAACGCCGCACGGAACTGGTTATGGAAGGTCGCCGCGGCGAAGACTTGAAGCGTTGGGCAAAATACGAATACCTGAACGTCAACAACGCAGACGGAACGCCGACAATGGCTATCGTAGGTGCGTACATCAAGAAATCCGACTATCCGGGCATCAAAGATGACGTGAAGCTCTTCAATCCGAATGATCCGAGCAATACGGCTGCTACCGAAGGCTACATCTATGATCCGAACTTGAACGGCAAACGTGCCTTCACGAAAGGCGACATTAACTCCGAGCGTTACTACCTGCGTGCATTGCCGGCAGCTCAGCTCACTATCTACAAAGATAAGGGTTATACGCTGACGCAAAATCCGGGTTGGGAATAAACTTTTTGGCGAATCTTCGCCCCTTCTTTAAGGTTTGCACCGCTACCGCCCCCACGGTAGCGGTGCTTTTTTATGTACATAGTAGGTTCTCGGATTTACGAAGTCGCTCGTTCGATGGAGCAGGTAAGTTAGTAGAAAAAGAAAGCCGGACTTTCACAAGCCCGGCTTTCTCCTCTATAAAATATAGATGCTTTAAACCAATTATTTATTTCTTCTAAACTAATTACCTTAATATGTTACTAAAAGTCTCACGCAAATATCTACCTGTCGAGATAGATATTTGTATTATAAACGCGGAAATGGAACAAATGTTCTGGAAAAGGAAAATAAGCGTGCAGAATTAACTTTTTTATTAAAAAGTATTCTGAATTAGTGTACCGGATTCGGTAGAAAGGTGGTCGGCACGCGTGATTAATACGGAAGATACGCCGGCGTCTAAGGCCGCGAACGCATTTTCCAACTTGGGAATCATCCCTCCTTGTATGGTTCCGTCGGATACCAAAGCCTGAAAGTCGGCACGAGAAAGCCTCGAAATCACGCTGCGCTCGTCGTTCTCGTCGCGCAAAACGCCCGGTTTCTCAAAACAATAGACCAAACGTACCGTAAAATAGGCGGACAGGGCTTTCGCCGCTTCGCCGGCAATCGTATCGGCGTTCGTATTGAGCAATCCGCCGCGCCCGTCGTACGTCAACGGGGCGAGCACCGGAACAATGCCTTGCTGCGTCACCAAATCGCATAGCGCGCGGGCGTCCACCGCCTCCACGTCGCCCACGAAACCGTAGTCTATCTCGCCGACGGGACGCTTCGTCGAACGGATGACGCCCATATCCGCGCCGGTAAGGCCGAGCGCATTCATGCCGCGTAGCTGCAATCCGGCCACGATTTGCTTGTTGACCAATCCGCCGTAGACCATGGTGACTACCTGCAAAGTTTCCGCATCGGTAATGCGCCGTCCGCCCACCAGACGGCTCTCTATGCCCAAACGTTCGGCCAATCGCGTCGCCGAACGGCCGCCGCCGTGCACCAGCAACTTGTATCCCCGAACAGTCGCGAAGTCGTCCAGAAAACGGGAGAGAGTGGCCGATTCTTCGACAATCTTGCCTCCCACTTTGATCAGCGTAAATAAGGGTTTGTCGCTCATTCGTTACTCCAAGTAGGTATATCCGTACAAGCCCGAGCGGTAATTGGACAAAAACTCCTTACCCTCTTCCACCGTAATCTTTCCTTCTTTGACAGACTTGGTCACCCATGTCTCCAACGTACGCACCAATTTCTTCGGGCTATATTGTACGTAGTCCAACACTTCGGCCACCGTCTCGCCGTCGATAATCTGCTCGATATTGTAGCCTTTCTCGCCGGCAGAGATATGCACGGCATTGGTGTCGCCGAACAGGTTGTGCATGTCGCCCAGTATCTCCTGATACGCACCCACGAGGAATACGCCCAGATAATATGGCTCCCGACTCTTCAACGCGTGCAGCGGCAAAAAGTGCGATACGTTCTTGGTAGATATGAAATTGGCAATCTTCCCGTCGCTGTCGCAAGTGATGTCTTGCAGCGTCGCCGCCCGATCGGGACGTTCGTCCAAGCGTTGAATCGGCATGATCGGGAAAATCAGGTCTATCGCCCACGAATCGGGAAGGGACTGGAACAAAGAAAAGTTGCAGAAATATTTGTCGGCGAGCAACTTCGACAGGTTACGAAACTCATCGGGCACATGTTTGAGGCCGATTGTCATCTGATGAATCTCGCGCGTGATCGACCAATACAAGCGTTCGATCTGCGCACGCGTCTTTAAGTCGACAATCCCGTGGCTAAACAAATCCAGCCCCTCTTCCCGAATCTGCTGCGCATCGTGCCACGCTTCGAGCATACGGTTTTGGTTCAAGTTTTCCCATATCTCGTACAAATCTCTCACCAGCTCATGATCGTCTTCGCCGACGGTATCGTCGTCGTCCCATTCGGGCACGGTAGTCGCTTCGAGCACCTCGAAAATCAATACGGAGTGATGGGCAGTCAACGCCCGTCCGCTCTCGGTAATAATGTTCGGGTGCGGAATATTGTTCTTGTCGCTCACGTCCACCAACGTGGAAATGGAGTCGTTGACGTATTCTTGGATGGAATAGTTAACGCTGCTTTGGCTACTCGACGAGCGCGTGCCGTCATAGTCCACGCCCAAGCCGCCGCCGATGTCTACGAATTCAACGTTGAAGCCCAGTGCGTGCAACTGCACGTAGAATTGCGCCGCTTCGCGCAGCGCGGTCTTGATACGACGGATTTTCGTCACCTGACTGCCGATATGAAAATGTATCAGCCGCAAGCAATCTTTCATATCCCGCTTTTCCAATATATCGAGGGCTTCGAGTAGTTCGCTGGACGTCAGACCGAATTTGCTGGCGTCGCCTCCCGAGTCTTCCCACTTACCGCTGCCCGACGACGCCAACTTGATGCGAATGCCGATATTCGGCCGCACGTTCAACTCGCGCGCCTTCTTGGCGATCAATTTCAGTTCGTTGAGTTTTTCGACGACGAGAAAAATACGTTTGCCCATCTTCTGAGCCAACAAAGCCAGTTCGATATAGCTTTCATCCTTGTATCCGTTGCAGATAATCAACGAGTCGGAGTCCGTATTAATAGCGATGACGGCATGTAGCTCGGGCTTAGAACCGGCTTCCAGCCCCAAATTGAATTTCTTCCCGTGGCTAATGATTTCTTCCACCACCGGTCGCATCTGATTGACCTTAATCGGATAGATAATAAAGTTTTCCCCTTTGTAGCCGTACTCTTCGGAAGCCTGCTCGAAGCAACGCGAAGTTTGTTCAATCCGGTTGTCCAAAATATCCGAGAAGCGCAACAACATCGGCGACGAGACGTCTCGCAGTTGCAACTCGTCCACCAACTCTTTCAAGTCAATCGTTGCGCCTCCTTGGCGCGGCGTAACCACCACATGCCCCTGTTCGTTGATGCCGAAGTAAGGACTACCCCAACCGGTACTATTATACAGCTCTTCCGAGTCTTCTATACGCCATTTTCTCATCGCTATGTGTTTTTTTAGTTTATCAGGGTGCAAAAGTAACTAAAAAAAACGAATGTCGTTTCAACGAGTGGCTTTGTGCGCAAATTTAGCGAGTTAGTTGTTCGAACGAGCGACTTTGTTATTTAAACAAGCGAGTGAGTTATTTTCCTATCTTAGTCAGATATTACCACCACATCTGGCGGCCGTTTTCGTAGGTGAATATCCGCTCTTCCTTGCCCCGCGTCAGGTCGCGAAGCAGCAGCAGTGCGTTCTTCGGGACATCGTCGTAGCGGACGCTCGG
>JAISIB010000047.1 GCA_031262265.1 Prevotellaceae bacterium | reverse complement strand
CTTCTTTTGTCCGTCTTAATATAAAAGGGGAAAGCAAGGCACGAGACAATTCTATCCATTGCCTTTCACCTGCATTAAATCCCTTTTGTTGCAAATGCTTATATAAAGGTATAGTCGCTGGAATCAGAATGCCAAAATGTGCCCAAATCTCCTGTATGGAATTCTCGATAGGTGTCCCCGTCAACATGATGCGATGTTTCGCATTTAGTTGTCCTATTGCCTTATACTTCTGTGTATCTTGATTCTTGATAATTTGCCCTTCGTCTATCACAATCGTATCATACTCTTTCTGTTGATAAGATTCTAAATGAAGCCGAACCATATCGTATGTAACTATTTCAATTCGCTCTTTCATCTCAGGAACGAACTTTGCAATCTCGTTCTGCCAGTTATCAATGAGTGAAGTGGGAGCTATCACCACATGCATCCCAACGGCATCCGTTATTGTTGACAAATGAGCTAAAACCTGTATAGTTTTCCCCAACCCCATATCATCTGCCAATAAACATCCACAATTATTTTTCCGCATCCTCTTTAGCCAAATAACCCCTTCGTATTGATAAGGTTTTAGACACGCATGCAGATTATACGCAAGCGATTTGTCTATCTGATCTAATTCATCAGGGGTAAAATCTTTTTCTTCACGATATAAACCTTGCAAGTTTTGATTAGGCGCAATGAGGGAAGCTATAACTTCTGAATCAATCTCAAGTGCATCTTGTTTCCTCAAAAGGGTTATTTTATCGTCTGCTTCTTGATAATTGCGATCTTGCAAATAAGCCGTAAGCAAGCGATCACTGATATCATCATTATCATCGTCTTTAGAAGTAAACCAGATAATGCCGGATTTATTTCGTTTAGCCTTTACCAATTGGTATTTCTTACCTTCGCGTGGTATATAAACTGTCCATCCTCTATCGGAAAGTTGTCGTAGACGTTCCACGTCATAATCATTCAGATTTAGAAGTCCGGACTCTCGTTCAAATCCGTCGCCGAGCATTGCTAGTAATTGCTCTTCCGAACTTTTATCTCGCTGATACCATCTATTACTAAGCGTTAAAAAAGGAATCTCAGTATAAATTGGATGAAAAGCGATAATGGCATCTTGATAGCGCAATCGCACTTCAATATGTTTTCCCCAAGCATTAAGACTTGTAATAAGGAGTTCTCCACCAAGGAGAAGCCCTTTTTGCCTTTCTTTGCAATAAAGTCGTTTGGGTAAGATGTTCTCGATGGATAAACTTCGTTTTACACTGCTTCCTTTAGATTCATATTTAGTATAGCACCAAGAATAAGCATATAGCAATGTTTGTATCTCGTCTTGTCTCAACTGCTCTTCCGTAAAAGAAAAAGGCTGTGATTGTTGCCCTGTTTGTTCTAATAACATCAACAGTTTTTTAGTCTCTTCTTTCACACTTGTCCATAAACTATGCAAGGATACACGACGCTGAAAAGGCGAAAGGCTATTAGAACCTGTATCAAGACAGACTTCTACTCTTAGCAATGTAGACGTCTTTGATACTTCAAATATACATACTAAGCGATAGGTCATATTTAGAATTGATAATAGTAAGTAAAACTATCTACCATTTTTTGCATTAGTCGACGTTTCTTTTCTGGCGTACAACTTGTCTGGTGAATGATTGTTCCTTTATTTTTCAACTTACCGGCAAAGTCAAAATCATCAATACGGCAACCACCGCCACAGATATATCTCAACTCGCAATGGGCACATGGTTCTACATGCTCCACAGCTGTCTGCTCATGTATTTCTTTCGCTCTTTGAATAAAAGAAGCAAAAGATTGTTCTCTAATATTACCGTAATCCTCTACTTCCGAAATGCGATTGCAAAAATAGACTTTTCCATCAGCACCCACAGAAATACCTCCAAACCCACAATTGCGCATCACAAAATTGGGGTGATGTCCCTCCATAAAGTTCTGGTAAGAGGCATTCTCGTCAATGGATCGTTCGATGGCATTTATCTTTTCTGAAAAACGTGCATTTTCCTCTGCGGTGTATTGTACATCACGTCCAGACAATACTTTCTTGCTTAGTTTAAAAAAAACAGGATATGCCGTACGGCTTTTGATTTCATCTATCAATTGTTGGTAACGTTCAGATATATCATCCTGCAAGTTATCAAAAGTAAAGGTCGTTGCAACAGAGACTCGCACTCCCTTATTTGCGAAACGGATTACGCTATCTACCACCTTATCAAAATGATCTTCACCTCGCAATTTCGCATTGGATTCTTCATCTACGCCATCTATACTAAATTGTATTTCAGAGATACTATCAGCTAATTCATCAATAAGCACATCTGTCCAAAGTAATCCATTGGAAAGAATGGTAGCCTGCAAACCGAGTTTTGCCACATGACGCACAAGGGATGGAAAGTCTTTATTCATCAAAGGTTCACCACCAGAAAAAGTGACATACTCACCTCCATTATTCTTAAAATCTGTAAGTATTCGTAGCCAATCTTCAATCCTAAGTTCTTCTTTGAGTTTTACACCAGACCACATGAAGCAGTGTTTGCATCGCAAGTTGCAAGCGTTTGTTACGTAAAGGTTTAGCATTTTATAGCCTTCAGCATATTGAGGATTGGGTTTGTGATGTAAAACAGCAAATTCACGGGCAGTTAATGCAGAAAGTAATGCCTGCAACTGCCCCATCTCATCTCCTGTTTCGATCATCTGAGAAACCGTTCCGACACTCTTTCCTTCAATAAGATTTTCCAGTAGTACGCGCTGAAAAGGAGTGTAAAGAACAATCCAATTTGCCGTTTCAACAGAAATAACCAACCAAACATCTTCCGCCATTTGCTCTACAACAACAGTGTCAGCAAATAACAAGACATCATCGAAGTATAGTTCTCCGCTCCTTTCCATTTTTGAATATCAAAATAAAACAATGTCCTGAGATATTGATCTCAGGACATAATTCTTCTTTGTGAAAGGATTCAATTCTGGTTCACATCGCAACTCTTGAAACAATACATTGCTCCTACACGTTCCGTTGTAGCAACCTTCTTCTCTTTCCAGTTGAATGAGATCTTTTTACTTTCTTTTTGCATAACTGTAATTATTAAAATTAAATACTCCTATTATCTTCTTAGGGTTTTAATACCTTTTGGAAGTTTATCTTATCAGAAGGTAGCATAGCTATTTTCACAATAAGCATAGCTGTCGCTTCTACATCTTTCAAATCAACCATCTCCACTGGCGTATGCATATATCGACATGGGATGCTTAACAGTCCTGTTACAACACCTTGACCTATTATCTGAATCGGATTGACATCAGTACCTGTCGGATGCGAAATTGCTTCTGTTTGGTAGGCTATTGCTGCTTTGGTTACCAGATCCAGCAATATACTCGTGAGAACTTTATTTACATTTGGTCCCTCTGTTATCACAACTCCAGCTCCCATTTCAATATTTCCATTTTTAATGGACGACATGGTGGGGTAATCGGTCGCATGTGTTACATCTACGGCTATACAAACATCCGGTTGTATTCCCATAGCAGCTACGCGGCCTCCTCGCGCTCCGAGTTCCTCTTGAACAGATGCTACGAAGTAGAGCGTTAGATCCAATTGCTCATTTGCCAATATCTGCACTGCTTCAATCATAGACGCAAGCCCTACTTTATCATCTAATGCTTTAGATGAAATACGTGTACCATGCTCCATTATGTCTGCATTAAACGTGGCACTATTTCCCACTCTTACAAGCTGTTCTGCTTCACTTCTATTTTCTACTCCAATATCAATCCACAGGTCTTCTATATCAAAGAAATGCTTATTCTCATCTTTACTTTGTAGATGTATAGGTTTTTTGCCAATGACGCCATACACCAATCCATTAAGACCATTTATTGCAATTTTTTGACCAGGCAACAGATTGACATCTATGCCACCTATCTTTCTAAAATAAAGAAAACCTTTATCATCTATATAATTAAGCATAAAGCCTACTTCATCAGTGTGAGCGACAAACATCATTTTCTTGTCAGTACGACCTTTCTTCACTGCGACTAAGTTTCCCAACACGTCATAATACACCTCATCCACGTACGGAGCTATAGCTTTACCCCAAACGCCCAACGCTTCCTCCTCAAATCCAGAAGGAGAAATGGTTTTTAGTATTGAGTTTAGAAATTTTTTTGTCGTTACTTGCATATCTTTTACAAATTGGTAGCAAAGATATATTATCTTTCTTTGGAACGCAAAGAATGGCCGTTATTTTCGGAGAACTTTTTCTCTTTTACCATAAAATGGCATCACTTTGCCCTTTATCTAATATTACACCGAAACCAACCCATACCATCTGAGTGCTAACCCGTGCCACCTACCTCCAATTGCTTTTTTGTCGATTTTCCTGCGTATACTTTTGTGGTCGCACCGATTTTGGTGCAACTAATGATATTAAAGATGTGTACTCATAGTATGAACTTGTTAAATAATTGATTGGGCAAAGTTATCAATTTCACGGTTGTTTTTCACTTGTACACAAAGAAAATATTCGTCTAAAACCCGCTCCGCCGATTTAGCCGCCTTGATAGGTTGACAAGCAGCTTTCTAAAAACAATCAGCCCAAGAGATAATATCCGTACCGACCGAGAAAACTCTATCTTCAACTTAAAGATATATATCTTCACGTTTGAGATATGTATTTTCAGGTTAAAGATTTATATCTTTAAGTTGGAGATAAAGAAATAAACAGGCGAAAATATCTTTTCGCGGCTGATAAGAATCAGCACAAAGCGGCATAGAAAACTATCAAATGTATCGGTAAAACTGAGATAGGATCACACAAATAGTCTCGTTCTCCTATTATCGGCTATCAATTGCGGCTCACTTGCTTTACCCCCTTTACGGTGCGTAGCTTCTTCAAAAGTGCTTCGAGCTTACCGGTATCACCTACCATGACGGTGAGCATACCGGAAAACAGCCCGTCATGAGAATCGATGCTAATGGAACGTAGTGTTATATCGGTTTCTTTTGAGATGATTGACGTAATATTAGTGACGATTCCTATGTCATCGTGGCCGACAACCCGTAGCGTAATCGGATAATGCTTGCCGCGCGATTTACCCGCCCACCGCGCTTTGATGATACGATACCCGAATCGTTCACGCATCTGCGGAGCATTTGGGCAGTCGGTACGATGTATTTTCATTCCGCCCGAAACAGTAGTGAATCCGAATACTTCATCTCCATAGATCGGATTACAACATTTGGCCAACGTATATTCTATACCTTTGAGGTTTTGGTCGATAACCAACACATCCTCTTTGCCGGATTCCTCTTCGACAGGCGTAGGAATATTAAAACCTTCCGCACTGCGATAGAGCACCTCGCTTGTCTCCGAATCTTTCTTTTGCTGCTCAATATAACGTTCAATAACGGCATTGACGTCAAGCGTTCCTTCTGCGATTGCTTGATAGAATAGCGTAACGTTCTTGTATCCTAACCGTTTCACTAACTTCATCATCATAGCATCGTCGTATTCCAGCTTACGATTCTTAAATTTCCGTTCAAGTGTCTCTTTCGCAAAATCCAACTGCGTACCGGCCATTTCTTTTAAGGTTTGGCGAATCTTCGTACGTGCTCGCGCAGTCGTTACGATATTTAGCCAATCCTGTTTCGGCGTTTGATTGTTGGCGGTCATGACTTCCACCTGATCGCCACTGCTTAGCTTGTAGCGAATAGGTACTATTTTCCCGTTGACTCGGGCACCGATACATTTGCTACCCAACTTGGTGTGTATATGGAAGGCAAAGTCTAATACGGTCGCACCTTTTGAAAGTTTGAACAAGTCGCCGCGCGGCGTGAATACGTACACTTCTTCTTCGCTAAGATCTCTCTTGAACTGATCCATCATACGCAGCGAATCACCGCCGTCGGCATTCTCCAACGCTTCGCGTACCGAAACGAGCCACTCATCCAGTCCGCTCTCACCCTTTACGCCTTTGTAACGCCAATGCGCAGCCACGCCGCGTTCCGCGATCTCGTCCATGCGCTGCGTACGAATCTGAACTTCGACCCATTTTCCCTCCGGTCCCATCACGGTAATATGTAGTGATTCGTATCCGTTGCTTTTCGGGATAGATAACCAATTGCGTAAACGATTCGTATCGGGGCGATACATATCTGTCACTAAGGAAAAAGCCAACCAACATGCTTGCTTCTCTTTCTCGGGTGGAGCGTCCAGAATAATACGAACGGCGAACAGGTCATAAATACCCTCGAAAGACACTTTATTCTTCCGAATCTTGTTCCATATTGAGTGAATTGATTTCGTGCGTCCCTTAACCTCGAATTTCAAGCCGGCTTCTCGTAGTTTTTCTTCTATGGGACGGATAAAAGCCGCTATATACTTGTCGCGCGAAGCTTTGGTCTCGTTCAGTTTTTCCTTGATGTTATAATAAATATCACGGTTCGTGTACTTCAAAGACAAATCTTCCAATTCGGATTTGATTTGATACAATCCCAGTTTGTGAGCCAGCGGCGCGTACAAGTATGCCGCCTCGTTAGCGACGCGGGTGCGGTCTTCTTCGTTAAGCGTGTCCCTAATTTGTCGCATGACGTTTAATCGCACGGCAATCATGATAAGAATGACGCGCATGTCTTCGGCGAATGAGAGAAGCAAGCGGCGAAAATTTTCAGACTCTACTACCGGATTTTTACTATATAGTTCGTTAACCTTCGCCAGTCCCGTCAAAATATTCGCCGTGTCGTCACCAAATTCTTCGCGCGCGGTAGCCAATGAAAGCACGTTCGCTTGAAGTGGTTCGTAGAGCATGACGGCAACCAGCACGCTTCCTTTTATACCCATTTCCTGAGCGATGAGCAGAGCAGATTGCAGGCTGCTGACAATAGGATGCATATCGAAATTATTGCGTTGCAAGGCGTGCGTGTCGGCAGCTTCCCGCAAATAGACATATAGTCGTTTGCGCTCCGGCTTAGCGATACTATCCCCCGCCGCGAGCAGTAAATTGCGCAGCAATTGAGGTAGTTCTTTCTGTTCGATGTCGGTAAATTCGGATGCCATGTCTCAGATTTATCATACGGCCGCCTTTCTCGTTCGCCGTTTCTCCGCCAAAGTTAAGTATTAGTTTTAATATTTCGAACCGGCGGCCGGTTCTGTGTGAATTTTTACTTGCGTGCGAGCCGCGTACGCAGTTTTCGCAAGACGGTTGTCAGTTGATTTTCTACGGTACGTTGTGATATTTGCAGCAACTCGGATATTTCTTGATTGGAGAAGTTTTCTTCACGACTAAGCCGGAAGATTTCTTGTTGTCGGGCGGGCATCGCTTCTACATGCTTCCTAATGCTATCCATCAACTCTTCTGCATGCAGCATCGCCTCCGTAGATTCTATGCACTCATTCCCTACGGCTTGTTGCACATCCGTATAGTTACGGTGCACTTCTTGATGTTTCAAATAGTTATACGCCAGATTACGCGTAGCGGTATAGATATACGAAGAGAGACCTTTGTCGAGGTCTATGTTCTCCCTGTTTAGCCAAAGCGCGACAAAGACGTCTTGTGCGAGGTCTTCGGCATCTGCTTCGACGGAGATGAGAGATCTTAACAAGCTCTTTACTTTGCCGTAATAGGCGCAGTAAATACGCTCGAAGGTGCTGTCATCGCACCATAGATTCCGGATAAACATTTCTCTGTTCGTATAATAAGTGGTGAACCAACGATCACCTGTAAATATAGGCATGAGCCTTCACTAAAAAGTCGGCAAAGATAAAAAGAAAAACAATATCGAGTTCAACCGGAAAGTTTGTATAAGTCTTATTTAACGCTATGCGATATGGAATCTATATATTTTTACGCTTTTTATTCCTTTCCACGGAAAGCAACCGATAGCGATTTCACTTTTTTGACGGAAACGCGTATCTTTGCACACTCCAATATAACAATAGGATGACCAAATCACGCGCTCCGCGCAATCGAACGCTTACGTTGACTTCGGAAGAATACGCTCATTACCGCCGAGAGTTATACATGCCTAACGGCGACACGTCTTTGGCGGCAGAAGATATTACAGGGCAGGTGATCTGTGCGGATTTGCTCCGAGTGTTACCCTATTTGCCGGCGGCATTTGCCGATTTAATCATTATAGATCCCCCTTACAACTGCACGAAAGATTACCATGGTCTAACCTTCCGCAAACAATCCCCTGCCGACTATGCGGCATACTTACGCTCGTGGTTTCCGGCAGTGGTCTCGCTGTTGAAACCAAACGGTACGCTCTATCTTTGCGGCGATTGGCGATGCACAGCTGCGTTGCAAACCGTCATGACAGAGCACCTAACGGTTATCAATCGAATCACTTGGCAACGCGAGAAAGGACGAGGGGCGCTTCGCAACTGGAAGAACGGAATGGAAGATATTTGGTTCGGCGTCAAGAATCCGAAGAATTATTTTTTTGACATAGATGCGGTAAAAGTCAGACGGCGCGTAATGGCACCATATCGGGTGGATGGAGAACCGAAAGACTGGGAAGAAACGCCGAACGGCAATTATCGAATGACATATCCCTCTAATTTTTGGGACGACGTCAGCGTTCCGTATTGGTCGATGCCCGAAAATACCGATCACCCCACGCAAAAGCCGGAGAAATTGCTTGCCAAACTAATTTTGGCTTCGTGTCCGGCCGGCGGCGTAGTCTTTGATCCTTTTTTGGGTTCGGGTACGACGGCTGTGGTCGCCAAAAAACTCGGCCGCCGATACAGCGGCGTAGAAATCAATCCGGAATATGCCTGCTGGGCACTCAAACGTCTACACATGGCCGAAGCGGATAAAAAGATTCAAGGTTATACCGACGGCGTATTCTGGGAACGGAATACACTGCCGCATTCAAAAGATTGCTTATGAACGAACATACACTGATTACATTGTCGCACGTCTCCGCCGCCTACGACCGAAAGATCGTTTTGCGCGATATAAACCTAACAATCGGCAAACGAGATTTCTGGGGGATACTTGGTCCGAACGGTGGCGGTAAGACAACGCTCATCAAGCTGCTCTTGGGATTACTGGAACCTACTAAGGGAGAACGACAATGTACGCCCTCGTTGCGCATGGGCTATTTGCCGCAGTACAATGCGTTAGATAAAAAATTCCCCATCTCGGTAGAAGAAGTAATTCTCTCGGGGTTAAGCGGCAGCAAACCCATGCTTCGCCAATTTACGAACGAGCAACGGGAAAAAACAAAGCGTACAATCACCCGTATGGGACTGGACGGATTGCAACACCGGCCGATCGGCGCACTCAGTGGCGGTCAGTTACAACGCGTACTGTTAGGCCGCGCACTCGTAGGCGAGCCGCAACTGCTCATATTGGACGAGCCGAATACCTACATCGACCAAGTTTTTGAAGCGCAGCTGTACGAGTTGCTCCATGGAATCAACACCGATTGTGCGATCGTATTAGCAGGGCATGACACAGACGCGATCCGTCGACATGCCAAAACCATCGCTTTCGTCCACGAAACGCTATCGGTGGAGCAGTGAGCCTATGCTACTATTCCTGCCATGAGATAGCCATTTTTCCGGTTTTATTATTCAAACAAGCGGCTTGGCTATTTTCTTTTCCTCGTCAGATAAAATAACAACGAAGGAGGTTATCAGACTGTCTTCAATTCATACGTTCTGCTGCCAAGTCCTATTTTCTCTGCGTAAGCCAGGCCTATTTTCCAATCCGTATGGGGGTGTATCAACTTGAATTTATCTTCGCCTTGCAACTCGCCGTACTCGTGCGTATTGAGGCAGGTATGCGGATTGGCGGCGGCGTGAACCACCATATCGGCACAGGCCTGATCAAGCGCAACAGGGTCGAAAGAAGCGGCAATACCGATGTTGGGCACAATCGCGGCATCGTTGCACACCCAACAGTCACATTGCGGAGAGACGTCCACGATAAAATTAATATGGAAGTTCGGTTTGTCTTTGATTACCGCCAGTGCATACTCCGAGATCTTATAATTAAGCACTTCGCCCGAATCATTCCATACGGGCTGAGCCGCTTCAAACTGGCAGAGTGCCACGCACTGCCCACAACCGACGCACTTCGCATAATCAATCTCCGCTTTCTTGTTCGCATTGAGGTGTACGGCGTCCGAAGCACAGTATTTTACACACATACCACACGCGGTGCAGAGCGTCTGGTCTATTTGCGGTTGCGACGAGGAATGCAGTTCTAACTTTCCCCGACGGGATGCCGATCCCATTCCGAGGTTCTTCAGCGCACCGCCGAAGCCGGCCTGCTCATGGCCTTTGAAGTGGTTCATCGAGACGATGACGTCCGCATCAGCAATGGCTGATCCGATTTTAGCAGTCTTGCAATACGTCTGATCAATAGGAATCTCCCGCTCGTCCAGCGAGCGCACCCCGTCGGCAATGACTACGGGGCATTGAGGAAAAGTAACGGCGTTGTAACCATTCTCAAATGCGGCGAGCAAATGGTCAAGTCCGTTGGCGCGCCGCCCTTGATATAGCGTATTCGCATCGGTCAAGAATGGCTTCGCGCCTTTCTTTAAAAGAACCTCGACCACACGTGCGGCATAGTTCGGACGTAGATAAGCCAGATTTCCCGGTTCGCCGAGATGAATTTTAATAGCCGTAAATTTGTTTTTGAAGTCGATACTGTCTATGCCCGCCTTGCGCATGAGCAGTTCTACCTTGTCGGTCAGACTACGCCCCGGCCTGGTGCGCATATCCGTGAAGTAAACGTTTGACATAATAGTTGATTTATTGTTGGGCGCAAGGTACAAAAAAATGGCGTACTGCAATCATACAATACGCCATTTTGTAAAATGATAAAAGAAAAATCCTATTTGCTAAATACCCGATAGGAGTGTGGCATCAGCGTCACCGTAAACACAGACGTCTTATCGTCCGGCATCCAACGACGGAAACGTCCCATACCGGAGGGCGAAGCTTGTTTTTCAAGCACCACTCCGCTCACCATATCAGTAATTTGATTCGTTCCTTCCTTTACGCAAACTTGAATAGTAACCGGCTCGTCCAAGAAAGACTCAACGATAAACGTATCATTGTCGTACAAGAATAAGCTTACTTTCGACGGCGCATCAATACGAACGTCCAAATCCTTGCTCAACACTTGTCGCCATGCGTTCAACACGCCTTGCGGCAAATCGTACAAGTTACCGAAATCTTCGGGGATCGTCATCACATATAAGTTGCCCTTTGAATAGTTGGCGCGCAACAGCATCGGGTATCCACTTACGCCATTCGTCAGCGGACGACCGGCACTCACCGTTTCCCAAGCATCGTTCGTATAGTAGCGCACTTGCGGGATCAGAATATCTTTATCGGTCTTTCCCGAATTACCAAAGTCATTTACTAAGGCTTTCAAGTCGTTGACACGAATTTCCGCAATTTCCGCAATCACGTCGGGTGCTGCTTTTACAAGGCTGCTAGTCACAACGACATCGCCGCCCTTTTGTAATTGTGTTCGAATCTTAGCAGCCAGATTAGGATCGCCTTTCGCCTGCTCAGTTAATAGTACGACTTTTTGATCCGTAGGGAAGGTCGGGTGCATATCCATTGGCAATCCGATCATACCTAAGTAATTTTGGAGGAAATCATCGCCTTCCGCATGGAATACTTTGTACGATTTGATGCCGACCGGCTTACCGAGTTTGTAAATGAACTCGTTAATTTTCTTAAACGTATAGTCGGCTACGCGTGCAATAGTCGTTCCAACGACAGGCTTACCGCTATAATTGACCGGCTTCATCATTTCATCATAATCGAAGCTCGTTCCTTGTCCTTGCCACTTAGTACGGTGTACTTCGGGGCGCAAAGCTGTGCCAATCAACTGATTGTATGCAAAAAGCGCAATCTCCGGCGCTTTTCCGAAGAACGTCAGCCAAAGTTGTTCAGCATAACGGTCCATTCCCATACCTGATCCGCCACTGTCGACCCAACCGCCGTAGTTGTGTCCGGGTCGCAAATTATCAAAGTAAGTGATGATATTATAACTTAAATAATTTTGCAAGTGCTGCGCTCCTGAGGGATCGCGCGTTTCCGTTCCCGACCAAACGCCATCAAATATCTGCGGACCCGTTTCCAGATTGAAACCCAATCCTTGGAAGTGGTCGTACCAGTTCGGATACTTGATAATGACTTTAACTTTAGGGTTTACCTTCTTCGACGGCTTAATTACCAAGTTTTGTGCAGCTTCGGTCATCAGTTGCGTCCGATATTCCGTCCAGCTCTTCGTACCTTTTGTTTTGATTTCAATATCGGATTTACAACTGGTAAAGAAGAAATCGTCCAAAATAAAGTCGTCAAAGTGTTTGGCGGTATGCTCGGCTATTTCCTGTACCTTCTTGCGATGCTCGGGGTCGGAATAGCAGAACGTTTCAAAGCTGTTTGATTCATCAATGGTGTAGGTAATTCCTCCACCTACTTCGATGCCTTTGTCGAGAAAGAATTTTTTTGCTTGTTCCAACGTTGCGGATGGCACAATAAGCAGGTCACGGTGAGTTTCCAAGTAGATTTTATCCACTTGTAACTGGGCGGAAATAATATTCCACGTAGAGTCCAGCCAATGCAGGTCTTTCATTTTCTCCACCTCATACGCACGTGTGTAAATAGATACTTTGAAGCCTTTGTAATGACCGGCTTGCAATGCGATGCCTGCTGCAAAGAGGCATACCAATAATAAAAATGAGCGTTTCATAACTATTTGATTAAATGATTAATTGCTTCTATTTAAAGTTTCGGGAATCTGGTCATCACCTCAAAGCCCATGCGGGAATTATGATACGGACAACGCCATTGGTCGGCCTTTACTTCTTTTTCGTAAGGCTTTCCATCCGGATGTAAATCTTGATACCATTCGCCGTATTGCCTATCAATGAAGTATTTCTTGATATATTCCCACGAGCGCACAGCCGCATCCAAATATTTCTTATCTCCACTAATTTGCCAGGCATTCAATTGTCCTACGACACTTTCCGCCTGCGGCCACCACTGCAAATGTTCATCCAACTCCCTCGGAGATTTTTCATAGATCATCCCGCCTTCGGCATTGTATCCTTGTTGCAACGGTACATTGGCTACTTCGACCGCTACCTTTTTACAGTCAGCCAATACTGCTTCATCGCCTGCTACTTCTGCCGCCTCTACCAATAACCACGAAAACTCTATATCATGTCCATACGAATCTATATTCATCGTATTCTGCCAATCTTTCGTAAGATAAAGATTCTCGTGCCATGTTTTACGATCCAACACCTTGTTCGACATAACGTCTATTTCTTGTAGCAACATCTCCTTTAACCCCGCATCTTGCCAAACCCGATAAAGATTAGTTAATGCTTCGAGCACATGCAAATTCGTGTTCATCGTTTTCATAACGCGGTTGCCGGACAGCTGCCAGTCACGCGTAAAAACTTCCAAAAAGCCTTTGTATTCCGGTTCGTAAGAATGTGCTACCAATGCCTTATAGACAGAAATCGCCGCGTCCAAACTCTCCTGATTGCCCGTCGCCCGATAGTGTTCCGAAAGTCCATAAATGGCAAACGAATTCTGGTAGGTGGATTTGCTGGAATCGCGTGGCGTTCCGTCCGCATTCAGTAACATGTAGGTACCGCCGTACTCTCTATCAATGAAATGGTCAATAAAATAACGTTGCGCGCGGTCGGCCAATGTTTTATACTGTTCATCTCCCAACATCCTATAAGCAGTGGAAAATGTCCACAGTAGACGAGCGTTTAAGATACCTCCCTTGGGTGCATCGGGAACAGGCGTACCGGTTTTATCCAGTGTCCCGTAAAAACCACCCGCAGGATCAACAGACTTAGTTGCCCAGAACGGGAGAATATTCGTTGTCAAGTCGGCAACAATTTCTTTCTTTATCTGTTGTACTACTTTCTCGTCCGGAGAAAGGTTGCCGCTACACGCGGCAACCCCTATCCAGAGCAAAGAAATAAGTAACACTTTTTGTTTCATGGTTCTGTCCTGAAATTATCTCGACCCATTATTCATTTAGCAACTGTTGAGCTGCCAATACGAGGAACATGTAGTGCGACGAACCGCCACCTAATACATATTCCACTTGTTGCCACAAGAATGGGAATACCAATAGTTCAGGGAAGTCCGGACGTATTAACGCCGTACCCGAAACTACGCCACCGGGGATATACGACCAGTCAGCGCGATTCAGTCCGTATCCAACCGTAGCGGAAACTGCTCCGACGCCCGAAGCAAATGAGGACGTATTGAGACCGGGATGGCATCCGAGGATAAAGTTCAAGGCGTTGTACACTATGTCCGCACTAAATATGTCGGGATATGATTTATGTAAGAAATAGTGGCGGTAGCCGAATGACTGAATATCCCATCCTGCGCCCCAAATACTCGGACGATAAGGAACTCCGTAAGGCGTTTCGGCACCTTGTCTATTTACTTGTTCACTGAACGTAACTAAACCTTTACGCAGAGTTTCCGTAAACTTCTTATTGCCCAATTTCTTATCCACACGACCCAAATACCAACCTACGCGTGATGCTGCATTACCTATGTATTCGGTATTGTCTAACAGGTAGTTCTTATATTGATCTTCGCTCGTAGCCAGATAAAGCTCCGCAGCAGCTTGTATCAAACCGCCTACCAAGCGCATATTGTTTTGGTCTCTATATTGTGCGAAAATCATACGGGCAGCTTCCAAAGCTTGCGTACTCAACGTGTCGTTAAATCCTCTCAATACCCGTGCAGAAGCAGCCATTGCAGCAGCCGTACTTAACTCGCGGCCAGGGTTATTTTCCGTGAACACCCAACGGTCGTCATCGTTGCCGATTAGATTGTCCGTCATCGCCGAAGCATCGCCCAACATGGCGTATTGACGCAGACCGTTACAAATAATTCCTCTATACAGACGTCCTAACGCACGATAAGAGCCAACTACGGAAAGCATACCGTTTTCTACCTGTTGCAACATATCCGCTTTCCCATCCGGTTGATGAATTTCCGTAATACGTGTAATCTGGTTAATATCCGTCGCATCGTAATTCACGTTGAACGATTCGTATGCCATCGCCAATATATAGGATTCACCGGCTTGAGATTCTACGCGCAAATCAAAATCACCTGCGTCGTGCCATCCACCTATATTGATACCCGGAACATGATCTCCCGAGTGATAGTGCGTAAGCGTCGAAGATCCTTGCGCATATCCGTCGATATGGTTGAAATCCGTTGGTGCCATCAATGCATCGTCCATATGGCAAGCGTCGTGCCAAACCCGATATTTTTCGTTGACACGCATGTGGCACATTTGTACCGGCAAGAAATATTCCAACACCGGCTGCCAAACACCGCGGTCATAGACATTTTTAGCAATGCGGAATACCGACGATTCGGAATCAGCGTATTTTACCTTGTACAAACCTTCTCCTTTGACGGAGGTGAAATCAAATTTCAAGTAGTTATAGCGCAAGAATTTGCCCCATGACTGAGCGTCTGCCGTAAATGCCAGCTCTTCGCCATTTTCACCGATTTTATATAGAGCAGGCTTCGCAACTTTCGTATCACGATTGTCCAACTCAATAATAGCTACTTTCGGCTGATTGGGATGATAACCGATCTGCGAAGTTTGTACGACCGGCTGATAAAGCCAACTGTCGACAACGTTCGGAGTAATTACCCATTCGATAGCACCTTTGGTTTTGCCGGCAGGCACTTCGCTGCGAACGACGAACCAACCGTTGTTGTGGTTCATACGACCGTCATACAATTTCAGATCCGTGCCTTTCGTTTCAATCGTAAAGCGGTAGTACGGATCTTCGGGCTGTACGGTAAATTTCTTACCGATAGCATACGGTTCGGACACGATGTCATCTGCCACGATCGGGCTATAACCTTTGCCTACCAAATGTTCGGCACTGGCTTTACCGCGCGCATTGAATTCCATCTTCGTCGAGTGGTTGATGTTAGGCTCTTGTGCCAACGTCGGTCCATTGGGTTGTTGCGGGAAAATACCCGTTTGTCCGTCCATAATCCATGATTTGCCGAACAACCAACCCGGGAACAACTCGAAATTGAACCCCATTTTACCTACGAACTCTTGCGGAATCGGTCTGTCCAAGTCTACTGTCACGACGATACTATTTCCGACGCCTTTCACGGTCACTTCGTAGTTCAAGACTAAATCCGGATAAATCATCGGATTAAATCCTGTCAAGTGCTTACTCGAATCCGGATACGCCATATACGCCTTAATCGTATTTGTGGCTTCATCAGCAACCCGATTCTTCTGTTTCGGCAACGGTTGCCACTGCCCCGGCGTAGGCTCGAAGCGCAAATCGCCATTTGTTCCCACGCGGTGTCCGTGCATAATAAGCGCGACGCCACCTTGGTGCCCTTCGGGATAAATATCCGCAAAGGCCATTACATCAACTCCCCTGTCCTGGAAATAACCGGACGAGTTTAACTTAAATTGTTGTGAATAAACGGTGCTTGTTGAAATCAGCAATCCGCATACACTCAGTGCTAATACTAAAATCTTCCTCATAGCATTATAATTTTGTATGGTTTTACGGGATAAAAGTACTCAAAAAAATAATTCTCACAGCCGATAAAGACTTTTTTTTTAGTTTCCCACATAAAAATGAAACATTTATGATACTTTTTCTCCTTTCGTGGTATATTTAACACTCTTATGCGCCTAAAAAACTCGCTTAGTCATTGAATTTAGCGAGTCAGATATTGAAATATCCTCGTATCTAATTTCAATAAGCGAGTCGGATAGGAAACTATTATACGGCGATTTCACGCTTGATTAACTTTGTTAGTAATAAATAAGAGGAAAGTACTTGCATATTTATGAAAATGCCGTACCTTTGCAGCCGTTAAACGAACAAAACACATCGCGGAGTGGAGCAGCGGTAGCTCGTTGGGCTCATAACCCAAAGGTCGTTCGTTCGAATCGGACCTCCGCAACTAAACAGAAAGCATCCAAATGGAATAACGGCCATTTTGATGCTTCTCTTTTTATATCACACATAGCTATGTAACCCACCTAACAGGAAAGTAACGCCCAGCGAAGTCATTAAGACCGCCAGAAACGCCCATACGCAATAGCGATGAAAAAAAGACGGGCGCGAGAAACATGACAACGAAGCACCGTGTAGCGGAAACGCATAGACAAAAAGCGTGATCAACGCCCATGTTTCTTTGGCGTCCCATCCCCAATAGCGTCCCCACGAGACATTTGCCCATACGGCACCCACAAAAATACCCGCCATCAGCAAGAAAATGGCCGGATAAAGCAGGTGCTTGTTCCAACGATAGAGCGGAATGCGCCATTTATCGGAGAAACAGGCCACGACCGAGCCGACAGTGATGATAAGCAACAACAAATAGGCAACCATAATGAGCGAAACATGAACCGCCAAGAAGGGTGTGCGCAATACGGGCGTCATGGGATTGATACGCGAGATATAAAAACCAACCGCAACTACTGTGATGAACAGAAGCAGCATTTCCCGCCATCCGATACGCCTACCTAACAAATATAACATCGAAAGTGCCAACAATAAATAAGCACCGTACGTAATTCCAATCCCCCAAGGATCGCGCGAGACAAGCAGTGTAATGCCCTGTTCGTCGGGGTCATTTGCATATTGACAGAAGCGATAATGACGATACGTACTGATCTGATTCGTTGCAACGCGGTGCAACTGCCCGTCTATTTGAATCCGGCTCACATAATCAGCGGGTAGATCGGAATGCGAGTGTCTGATTGTCTCAAATGCAACAAGCGTGACCGGAAACGGCAAAGAACGGGGAAGCCCATCCGTTTCACCTACAATCATCTGCTGCGGCAAACCGATACGCAGGTGTATATACGAACGCTCCCCAAATAGAAACGTAACAAATGCGCCTACTAAAATAAGCCACAAAGCCAGATGAAGCAAGAAAACGGCCGGTCTGCGATATAATCGAGCGACAAATAGGAGATAACTACCCGCACCGACAACCCACAAAACCCACAAAGCAACAAACCAATGGGAGTGATAGACAGTTCGGAGGACGGTTTCCCGCCCTCCGACTTTCTCTATTACCGTAGCCACCGCCAACACAATGCCCATAACCGCCATACCGCCAAACGCTACCGTCGGCCACCAACGACGTATGGAAATGGTTCGCAGAAGCGACCGTCTACTCATGCAATTGCGCCTCAAATGATTTGATTACACCCAAAGTTGTGTCAGTATCAAACACGGCGTTCAGTCCTTGTTCCTCTTGTGACGGATCTCCCAAGTAATCATCCCACGGCTGCCAGAAGAGATGTGAAGCGCGTCCCGTACCTCCCCATGCCCAGAAGTTACATCCGGCCAAGTTGTCTTTTGCATCATACGAATCCACTAAGCGTTCGAAAACGTATCCATAGTAAGCGTCACGTCCGGCAGTCGTATCGTCCAAATCATAACGATGATGATCGCGCGGATAGCCGAACTCGGAAATAACCATAGGTTTGTTCAGTGCACGCGCTACCGTCAAATGGGCGTCAATATAGTCTTTCGTTTTAGCAATCGCGTTATCTACCTGCACGGCCACGTTGCTCATACTATCAATATTCAATGCAGGCATCGCAGGACGGTTGCCTCTTCCTGCCGGCTGCCCGTACATCGTCGGCCCGCCGTTTTCCATCATTCGTTTCAAAGCATCCGGATTCATTGCGCGTATCCAACTCCAATTTTTCGGCCAAATATGGATTGTTAAG
>JAISIB010000175.1 GCA_031262265.1 Prevotellaceae bacterium | reverse complement strand
ATCCATGTGTATCACCAAGCGAACGTCCGGTTTGTCGATACCCATTCCGAATGCGTTGGTAGCTACCATGACGCGCACTTCATCTTGTTGCCACCGCTCTTGCCGGCGGTCTTTCAAAGTGCGGTTCAAACCGGCATGATAAAAGTCGGTAGGGATATGCGCTGCGTTTAATAGTTCGCTTACCTCCTGCGTGCGTTGCCGACTGCGGGTGTAAATGATTGCCGAGCCTTGCACTTTGTGAAGTATGTGGAGTAATTCGTTCGGTTTATCCTCGGTACGTCGGACGACATACGCCAAATTGGGACGCGCAAAGCCGGTGCGAAAAACATTTTCCTCGCGAAAGGATAGTTTCTCCTGAATATCTTTTACGACTTCGGGCGTAGCTGTAGCCGTCAGAGCCAGCACGGGCGTGCCGGTAGGAAGGTGGCGGCGGATGTCGGCTATTTGTAAGTAAGAGGGGCGGAAATCGTATCCCCACTGCGAGATGCAATGGCTCTCGTCTACGGTGATAAAGCTAACGTTCAGTTTGTTGAGTTTACTACGAAAGAGTTCGCTGTCCAATCGCTCCGGCGAAACGTAAAGAAACTTATAGTCGCCGAAAATACAATTCTCCAATGCTACCAGAATCTCGTTGCGCGTCATACCCGCATACACGGCCGTTGCTTTGATGCCGCGCCGCCGCAATCCCTGCACCTGATCTTTCATCAGCGCGACGAGGGGTGTCACGACAAGGCATATACCTTCTTGGGCGAGCGCGGGTACTTGGAATGTGATGGACTTTCCTCCGCCGGTAGGCATCAAGCCTAATGTGTCGCGCCCACTTCCGATGCTATGAATGATCGCTTCTTGTAGCGGGCGGAAAGTATCATATCCCCAATATTGTTTGAGAATCTGCTGATAACTCGCCATCTTCTTCCGTCGGCTTAATATCTTCGATTTGCAATTGTACTTCGCCGCGCTTATGAGTGTTATCCTCAATGGTATAACAAATGTCGAACGCGCGTTTTGTCTTGATGTAACGAACATGAGTACTTTGTCCGAATGCAATACCATTCATGATTCTTCCGGACGCATTATCTATTAGTTCTAATTTGATATGCTCTTGTTCGCGCCCGACGACTTTGCTTGTGCCGTAGTCGTATACCTTGTGCGTGCAAAAAACGGGCTTCTGATTGTCAGTTCCGTATGGATTGAATCGGCGCAAGTCGCTAATGAAACGACTTGTTATATCTGCGAATTGTATGGTCGCATCAATTTCTATGATAGCACTTGTTTGTTCCGGTAAGATATGTTCGCTAACGTATTTTTCAAACTCTTCCATAAAAACGGGGAGGTTCTCGAGTTTCATAGACAAGCCGGCTGCGTACGTATGTCCGCCGAAGTTTTGAAGTAGATGCCTGCAATGATCAATTGCCTTGTATATATCGAATCCCGCTACCGAGCGTGCGGATCCTGTGGCAAGTTCTCCTGCTTTTGTCAATACGACGGAAGGACGATAATATACTTCGGTCAGGCGCGAAGCTACGATGCCGATCACTCCTTTGCTCCACGATTCATTATAGAGTACGATAGAGCGGCGCTGATCCAGTCCCTCCAAGTTATCAACGATATGCGTGGCTTCTTCGGTCATAGTCTTATCCAGATCCTTGCGCGTCTCGTTGTATTGATTGATTTGGTTCGCACGTTCGCGTGCTTTGATCAGATCACGTTCTATCAACAAAGCAACCGTTTCTTTCCCGTCCTGAATGCGTCCGGAAGCGTTGATTCGTGGCCCTATTCGGAAAACAATATCGTTAATGGTCAAATCTTTTCCGGATAGTCCGCAAATGTCAATAATGGCTTTCATCCCGACACTCGGATTGCTGTTTAGTTGTTTAAGGCCGTGGTAGGTGAGAATACGATTCTCGTCCATGATAGGAACGATGTCCGATGCGATACTAACTGCCACTAAATCGAGCAGCGGAATCAGATGATGGAATTCGATACCGTTATTAATGGTAAAAGCCTGCATAAATTTGAATCCGACGCCGCAAGCTGATAAATGTACGTAGGGGTAAGTGTTGTCCGTTCGCTTTGGATTGAGAATAGCAACGGCTTCCGGCAGCTCATCATCAGGTACGTGATGATCACAGATAATGAAATCAATTCCTTTGGATCGGGCGTAAGCCACTTCTTCTATGGCCTTGATGCCGCAATCTAACACGATAATTAGTTTGACGCCCGTTTCATAGGCGTAGTCCACGCCTTGTACGGATACTCCGTAACCATCCTCAAAGCGATTAGGTACGTAGTAATCCACATTGGAATAGTACTGGAGCAAAAACTTATATACCAACGCTACGGCAGTTGTGCCGTCTACGTCATAATCTCCGTAGACAAGGATGCGCTCCTTTCTACCCATTGCCATATTTAACCTATCTACGGCTTTATCCATGTCCTTCATCAGGAACGGGTCGTGCAAGTCGGGCAACTGCGGACGAAAAAACTTTCGTGCCTCTTCGGCAGTACTCATACCTCGTTTAGCCAACAGTCGTGCGAGGATTGGGCTGATGCCCAGTCCCTCAACTATTCTGCGGCTTGCCTCTTCTTGTTCGGATGTGATAGGTGAGTAATTCCATTTGTAGTTCATTATATGATATTTTTTCTTTTCCTTTGAGTGTTGCATACGGTCTCACACCTGCCGGCGCGTTCATCGTGCAAATATCGGGTAAAAGTACGAACTTATTTTGGAACAAGCATCCGATTTGCTGCTTTTTATTGTTTTTGGCCGATTTGCAGGTGTAAATATGCTTTTTCCCGAGCATATTATTGCGGTATTGAAATTTTTATATACCTTTGCACCCGCAAAACAACAAGGTGCCATAGCTCAGTTGGTAGAGCAAAGGACTGAAAATCCTTGTGTCCCCGGTTCGATTCCTGGTGGCACCACATGAAAGCCCCAAACTATTTTTAAGTTTGGGGCTTTTGTTTTACTGTCACTTTGCACTTGCCGACAATAGCAGTGCTACTGGGCGTGAGAACTTACTCAGATCTTCTAATATCATAATCGCAAAATATTTTTTTGCGGTTAGATATTTCGTACACATACGAGCAAAAAACGCGATGCGATGTCTTTGGTTTGACCGAAAAGTAATAACTTTGCGGAGACGACTTGTGGAATGGAGTACATAAGTTGGTCGTAACAAATGATAAGTACGTAATAATGTAACTATAATCACAACGAACAATGAAAAACATGCTTATTCAACGAATCCTGTTGTGCGCGCTCATGATGACGACCGTGTGCGGACTACAAGCGGCACAACGTTGGCAGACAAGC
>JAISIB010000101.1 GCA_031262265.1 Prevotellaceae bacterium | reverse complement strand
TGGGTAAGGGGAAATTAATAGACGCCATATTCGGAGAATTCTGCGAGGGGAAATATATTCAACCTACGTTTATTATTGATTACCCGATTGAGATGTCACCGCTTACTAAGCGGCATCGCACAAACCCCGAGCTGACCGAACGTTTTGAGTTGATGGTTAACGGAAAAGAATTGGCCAATGCCTATTCAGAGTTGAATGATCCGATAGATCAATTAGAGCGTTTTCAAGAACAACTGCGTCTAAGTGAAAAAGGAGATGATGAAGCGATGTTTATTGATATGGATTTCGTTCGCGCGTTGGAGTACGGCATGCCACCCACGTCCGGTATGGGAATCGGCATGGATCGTTTGACGATGTTACTTACCGGACAGACCGCTATACAAGAGGTACTTTTCTTCCCGCAGATGCGTCCTGAAAAGACAAACAAGAAAGACGAGCAAGCAAACGAGAGTGACGCATGAAAATACCCGGTAAGATAGCTATTATGGGGGGCGGTAGTTGGGCGACCGCTATCGCGAAGATTTTGCTGGCGCAAGAAGGCGAAACAATCAATTGGTATATTCGTCGCGGCGACCGAATTAAAGATTTTATACGTCTGGGACACAATCCCGCCTATTTAACGGGCGTTAAGTTCGATGTGAATCGTATCAACTTTACGTCTAATATCAACGATGTCGTACGGCAATCGGACACTTTAATATTTGTTACGCCGTCTCCTTACTTGAAGGCGCATTTGAAACGCTTGAAAGTGAAATTAAGCAAGGATAAATTCATCATGACGGCTATCAAAGGTATCGTACCTGACGAGAATCTGGTCGTTTCCGAATATTTTCATAAGAAATACGATGTGCCGGCTGAGAATATTGCCGTATTGGCCGGTCCGTGCCATGCGGAAGAAGTGGCACTTGAACGATTATCGTATCTGACGGTGGCTTGTCCCGATACGGAGAAAGCCCGCGCGATCGTGCGGAAATTTAGTAATAGTTATACAAAGACTTCTATTAGCGATGACGTCATAGGTATTGAGTACAGCTCGGTATTGAAAAACGTTTATGCCATTGCCGCCGGAATTTGCAACGGTTTGAAATACGGCGATAACTTCCAAGCTGTGCTTATGTCCAACGCGATACAGGAGATGAACAACTTCTTGACGGTCGTACATCCGATAGATAGAAACGTTTACGAGTCAGCTTATCTGGGCGACTTGTTGGTGACGAGTTATTCTAACTTTAGTCGCAATCGGACATTCGGTAGTATGATTGGGAAAGGCTATTCCGTCAAGAGTGCACAGATAGAAATGGAGATGATAGCCGAAGGTTATTACGGAACGAAGTGTATCAAGGAAATAAATAAGCATTATCACGTGAACATGCCGATACTGGATGCAGTTTACAATATACTATATGAGCGAATCTCTCCGATGATTGAAATCAAGCTGCTGACAGATTCTTTCCGCTAACTATCGAAATAAAAGAGTACTTTAATATCTATCTTAATTCGTATGATAAAACTAACTATTGAAAAGACTTTTGAATTTATTTCAAGAGCCTCTGTCGCTGCATATAAGCAACGCGCGACAGATGCACTGAGATCCCTCGAAAATGGTACCGGCAAAGGAAATGATTTCTTGGGTTGGCTACATCTACCGTCGTCTCTGACGCCCGAATTTCTCTCCGAACTGAAACAAACCGCCCAACGTCTGCGCGACAATTGCGAGGTAGTGGTGGTTGCCGGCATTGGTGGTAGCTATTTGGGGGCGCGTGCAGTAATTGAGTCCCTGTCTAACAGTTTCGGCATATACGAGACAGAGCGTCATGGTAGTCCGTTGATACTCTATGCCGGTCACAACATCAGCGAAGATTACTTGTACGAACTGACAAGTTACTTGAAGACGAAGACTTTCGGCGTGATTAATATTTCCAAATCAGGCACTACGACCGAGACCGCTCTGGCTTTTCGTCTGTTGAAAAGGCAATGTGAAGAGCAGCGCGGCAAAGAGATGGCGAAGCAGGTTATCGTAGCCATAACGGATGCCAAGAAAGGAGCAGCACGCATCACGGCCGATAAAGAAGGCTATACCTCGTATATCATTCCGGATAACATAGGCGGTCGCTTCTCTGTGTTGACGCCTGTCGGACTGTTGCCGATTGCCGTAGCCGGCTTGGATATCGAAGCATTGGTAGGCGGTGCGCGCGAGATGGAAGTCGCTTGCGGAGTCCATGTGCCTTTCGAGGAAAATCCGGCGGCTATCTACGCAGCCGTGCGCAATGAGTTATACAAACAAGGAAAGAAGATAGAGATTCTTGTCAACTATAATCCGAAACTGCACTACGTCAGTGAGTGGTGGAAGCAGCTTTACGGGGAGTCTGAGGGTAAGGAACACAAAGGAATCTTTCCTGCGGCAGTAGATTTCTCTACGGACTTGCACTCCATGGGTCAATGGATACAAGACGGAGAACGTAGCATATTTGAAACGGTCGTATCCATTGAGCAAACGAACCATGCATTGACGATACCGAGCGATGAAGAAAATCTGGACGGACTGAATTTCTTGGCCGGCAAACACGTAGACGAAGTGAACAAAATGGCCGAACTCGGCACACAATTGGCACATATAGACGGCGGCGTTCCAAATATTCACATCAGTCTCCCTCGTCTGAACGAACGCTACATAGGTCAACTTCTTTACTTCTTTGAAATTGCGTGCGGCATCAGCGGCTATATTCTGGGCGTCAATCCTTTTGATCAGCCGGGCGTAGAAGCTTACAAGAAAAATATGTTTGCGCTACTCGACAAACCGGGCTACGAAGAAGAAACCAAACGATTGCGCACACGCCTCTCATGAAAGCAGTCCTGTTCGACATGGACGGCGTTCTTTTCGACTCGATGCCTTATCATGCCGAAGCATGGCATCAAGCAATGACGGCACATGGTTTTACGTTCTCTCGTGCGGAAGCATTTCTGCACGAGGGGCGTACAGGCGCGGGTACCATCAATATCGTCAGCCTGCGTGAGCGCGGCAAAGAAGCGTCGCCCGAAGAAATCCAACAAATCTATGCGGAAAAATCAGAAGCGTTCAACCGCTTTCCCGAAGTAAAACCGATGGCGGGAGCTTGGAAGGTTTTGCAAAAAGTCAAGGCTGCCGGACTAATTCCTATGATTGTGACGGGTTCCGGACAAAGCTCGTTGTTGGAACGTTTGGATAAATATTTCCCGCATACGTTTGTTCCCGAACGCATGGTCACGGCTTTCGACGTAAAGCACGGCAAACCGGATCCCGAGCCTTACTTGATGGCTCTACAAAAGGGCGGATTGACAGCCGATGAGGCTGTCGTGGTCGAAAATGCGCCGCTGGGCATACAATCCGCCGTAGCTGCCGGTATTTTTACGATTGCCGTGAATACAGGGCCGCTGAGTGACGATGTCTTGTTGGATGCCGGTGCCGATTTGCTCTTTCATTCGATGAACGAGCTGTCGGAACGATGGAATGAGATTGATAGATAATCGCAGTTCCAAATTACTTATCTCCCTATCTTACGAGCTTATTGAAATATCTAACTCGCTCGTTGAAACAACTTACTCGCTAAATTTGCTAACAAAGCCGCTTGTGTTCACGAGTGACTGAGGTTGTCTCACGACATCTCTTCTTGATGTTTTTCCGTCAAAAAGTATCCTCGTTTGTCTTGCTAAAAATATGACAAGTCTGGTTTTTGTGGATTTCTTTTGCTAATACAATTTTTCTTTTCATCTTTGTGGCATTCGGAAAGCACACAATTGTGATATTTTGAATTGCAATAAAGTATTAACCCTAAGAATATGTAGTACAATGAGAACCAATCTACTTATTATCAGTCTAACGATCTTTTGTTTTACGTCCTGTTCGACCTCCTCCAAACGGGCGTCAGTGGACATAGAGACTATCCCGATAGATATTCAGGGAGATATGACCTTGAAACTGTCTGATATTGCCGAATCTGTTGAATTGATTCCGCTGGAAACTACGCGGGAAGGTCTGCTTACGGGCATCAGAAAGATAATTATTCGGAACGATAAATACTATATCAAGTCGGGTGTTGTGAATTCTCGATTATTGGCATTCGATGAGGGTGGGAGATTCCTTTTTAAGATAGACCGGCGCGGACAAGGCCCGGGCGACTATATCGACATGAGAGATTTTACTTTAACCGACAACTCGGACATTAAAATGGTTACTTATGGGAAAGTACTCACGTATGATTCGCTCGGCAGATTCTTGCACGAGAAACAGGCGTCTGTGACAGAGTATGTAGGTGAAGATATTATTCCTTTTACGGAAAGCTCTTACTTAGTGCATCAACGAACCCTTTATGATAAGTATAACTTGCTATGCATATTAGACGGCCGTGATGAGTTTGGCAACGACTTTTTTCCCGTGTCGCCGTCGGCGGCTGTTATTAGTGGTATGACTATTGATAATAATGCCTTGTCTTCGTATGATGATGACATTTATTTCAAATATCCCTATTGCGATACTATTTATCGAATTAGTAAAGAGAAGGATATATCGTATGCCTATTATGTAGACTATGGCAGTCAAAAGATTGATTCAAGTTTGTTTGAAGATATTACAGATGCCAGTCAAGCTTCAATGGAAATGCAAAAAATAAGAGACAGGATGCTTCCTGTTTATGCCCGATCCGGAGGTATGGGGATAAATTCTGCCTTTGTATGGGTTGGTACCTATGCTAAGAAAGGGGATAAACAACACGGTGGCTATTTTTCGCTCTATTCCAAGCAGACGAAGCAAGTGTTGACGGGTAATCTAATCATGGATGATATATACATGAAAGGTGTTACAATTAAACTGAGGGTGGTAGATTTTCCCATGTATATGGATGAAGACTATCTCATTTGGCCTTTGCGGTCTAGCTTCTTACTTCGTGGATACGAGGCTTACAAGAAGCGATTGACTACGCAGCAATGGGAAGCTTTCAGCAAGCAGTATTCGCGCTTGGTGGAGATTTGTTCGGCGATGAAAGAAGATGATAATCCATTATTGGTGCGTATCAAATTAAAGAAGTGGTAAGTAATAGCGAACCCCTCACTTACGAAAACCATCGCAAATGGGATGTTCAGTTCTTACGAGCTTATGAAAATAACTAACCCGCTCGTTGAAACAACGAACTCGCTTATTTTTCTATCAAAGCCGCTTGTGTTCACGAGTGGCTGATACACGCTCTTTCAGGCCTAAAATCGCAGGTTTTAATTGTTCTTTTTAAAAATTCGGAAATTTAGTTGAACAATCAGGCGGAGTTAATTGTTATATTAATGGATTAACTGTCGAATAATGTTATTTTTATAGCAAATTTTAGTCGATAATTAAAAAATCTGTGAATGATAGTAGAGTGTTAAAATGCAAAAGTGTTAATTTTGCAGCATGAAAAAGTCGGCTATTTGGATTTTAGGTGTTGTGATGGCTTTCTCTTTTCTCGGTTTGCTGTATTTACAGGTGAAATACATCGAGGAAATTATAAAGACTCGCAACGAGCAGTTCGATACTTCGGTCAAGCGTAGCTTGTATCAGTTGTCGAGGCGGTTGGAAACAGCCGAGACGCAGACGTGGCTTTTCAATGATATCTATAGCGTGGAGATGCGCGGTAGTGGGACGGATTCTCAAGGGTATCGAAGCAATGCCGCGAGGAGATCGGCAAGCTCCATATCGCAAGCTGCAAGGAACCTTTCCGAAGCGATTAAGAATCGCTTCATGTATCAGCGTGCTTTATTGGATGAAGTCGCGTTTCAAATGATACAAAGCGCGGGCAATATTCCTATCTCCGAGCGGGTAGAGTTCAAAGACTTGGATAGTATGCTGAAAGAGGAACTGGATAACAACGGAATTAAGATTCTCTATCATTTCTGCGTGATAGATCGAGACGGAGAGGAGGTCTATCGGTGCTCGGATTGGGAAGATAAGGGAGCAGATCATGCTATTTCGCAGACACTTTTTCCGAATGACCCGCCGGCCAAGATGAGTCTGATCAAAGTGCACTTCCCGAGTAGAGAGAACTTTATCTTTACCTCCGTTACGTTTATGGTTCCTTCGATGGTATTGACGGGTGTGTTGTTGTTGACGTTTGTTTTCACGTTACTTATTGTTTTCCGTCAAAAGAAACTCTCGGAGATGAAGCACGATTTCGTCAACAATATGACGCACGAGTTTAAGACCCCCATATCTACTATTTCGTTGGCCGCGCAGATGCTGAAAGATCCGGGCGTAGGGAAGTCTCCGCAGATGTTTCAGCATATTTCCGGTATTATCAACGACGAGACCAAGCGTTTGCGCTTTTTGGTGGAGAAAGTCTTGCAGATGTCTATGTTCGAGCGGCAGAAAGCGGTCTTGAAGATGAAGGAAGTGGACGCCAACGAGCTGATATCCGGCGTTATCAATACGTTTACGTTGAAAGTAGAAAAGTATGACGGAAAGATTTCTTCACGCTTGGACGCGACCGACCCGATCGTGTTTGCGGACGAGATGCATTTGACAAACGTCATATTCAATCTGATGGACAATGCCGTCAAATATAAGAAGCCTGACGAAGAAATGCGGTTGGAGGTACGTACATGGGACGAACTCGGCCGTCTGAATATTTCCATCGGGGACAACGGTATCGGTATTAAAAAGGAAAATCAACGGAAGATATTCGATAAGTTCTATCGCGTACATACCGGCAACCTGCATGACGTCAAAGGCTTCGGGTTGGGCTTGGCATACGTGAAAAAGATCATTGTCGATCATAAGGGCACTATTCGCGTGGAAAGTGAATGGGGCGTAGGAACGAAGTTTATTATTACATTACCTTTATTAAAACATCAAAGACATGGATGAAAACAAACTGAAAATTTTGATGTGCGAAGATGATGAGAATCTTGGCATGTTGTTGCGGGAGTACCTGCAAGCAAAGGGCTTTATGGCCGAATTGTATCCCGACGGTGAAGCCGGTTATCGGGCTTTCTTAAAGAACAAGTACGACTTGTGCGTATTTGACGTGATGATGCCGAAGAAAGATGGTTTTACTTTGGCCAAAGAAGTGCGGGCAATCAATCCGGAGATACCTATTATCTTCCTAACGGCGAAGACGCTAAAAGAGGATATTCTCGAAGGATTTAAGATTGGCGGCGACGACTACATTACGAAACCGTTTAGTATGGAAGAGCTGACTTTCCGTATCGAAGCTATCTTGCGCCGCGTGCGTGGTAAGAAGACTCGGGATAGTGTTGTGTACAAGTTAGGTAAGTTCACGTTTGATACGCAGAAGCAACTGCTAAGCGACGGGGAGGCGGCCACGAAGTTGACGACGAAAGAGTCGGAACTGTTGTCGCTCTTGTGTGCGCATGCCAATGAGATTTTGCAGCGTGACTATGCACTGAAAACTATCTGGATTGATGATAACTATTTCAATGCCCGTAGCATGGACGTGTACATCACCAAGTTGCGTAAGCATTTGAAACCCGATCCGTCTATTGAGATTATCAATATACATGGTAAAGGCTACAAACTGATTGCGCCGGAACCGGTAGCATAAGCCCTCGGCGTAGTCTGATACTTAAATG
>JAISIB010000093.1 GCA_031262265.1 Prevotellaceae bacterium | reverse complement strand
CTCCTATGTCAAACGTGCGGCGAGCGGCGAGGTTGTGTTCCGTATAGGCTTCCAATCGGTTCTCCGGCAGGTTTTCTCCCAACACATAACGCTTGCCCGAGTGAACGACGGCGTACGATAGGGTACCGTAGCGAGTGACCCATGCCACTTGCCCCGAACCGGAAACGCGCGGCGTATAAGAGATCTGCTGACGATACGTTTTGTCGTTTGAATTAGTCACATCGAGCGCACGCTGGTAAGTATAGTTGCCCGACAGTTGAAGCTCGGTATTTGCGCCCATCGGCACGACGGCTTGCACCGTCAAGTCCATTCCTCGAATATCTATCTTGCCGAGATTCACGGTGCTCCACACAAAAATGTTTTTGGTAGGCACGGCGACGATTTTGTCGGTCACTCGATTGTAGTATGCGTCTATCGTCAGACTGAACGATCGGACGAAAGAAAGATGGGCGCGTTCGTACGTCATGCCGACATTGGTTTGCGCTGCGCGCTCGGGTCGCAACCCCGTGTTACCTACGCGTTCGTAGTACAAATCATTAAACGTGGGCAAGCGGAACGTTCGTTGATGGAAAGCGCGTATGCGCAAATCGACGTCGGTCAATGGCTTAATCGTAAAACCCACGTAGGGTGACAGACGGCGATACGTTCCGCCGACGTCAGCTAACTCGGTTTCTTCGCGTACCCACGTACCTATGAGCGACGCGGTAGTCGTTAGGTGTTCGTCTGCGTACTTGCCGGCCAAAGCAGCCAGTGCCGTATAACGATGTGGTGCGGCGAATCCGTTAGCCTCGGTGTGCAATGTTTGCATACTGCCGTCTCCTGACAGTACGAGCGACACGCGGGTGACCGGCCGATACAGGAACGATGCTGTCAGGTAGTATTCTTGTTGTCGGTAGCGGCTTTCCGTTCGTCCTTGCGCGTTCCGAAAATCCGGATCCAAATAGCGTTGTCGACTTTCGTTCCATTTGGCGGATGCTTGAAAGGCTCGGCGGCTGTCCCAATCCTTGGTGTAATGTGTTTGAACGAATAGGTTTTGCTCCCACAAATGCTGCGAAGACTCCGTATTATAATAGGTAGTGGCCGACGGCAGCCCGCGTGATGAGCGATAGAAGTATGCTTTCGTACGCCAATGCTCGCTCTCCGACAGATCTGCATACAATCCTGCTTCGGCTCGCACAGCTCGCACGGCCGTGTTCGTTCGTCGTTCGTGCGAGGTACTGTCTGATTGTCCGCCGTAGCGTAACATATAGGGATAGTGTCCGTCGCTCTGTGTCCATTCGCCGTCCAAAGTAGCCGCCCAACGCTTTCCGATTCGCTGTTCGAGGCGCAGTGCGGGATTGAACAACCCCCACGAACCGCCCTTCACGGCGGCGCGGGCATTCGTATGCTTCTCGCCGGCGAAGACGGGCTTCGACGTCTGTATATCCAGCACGCCGGCAGCTGCCAATTGTCGCGCCGGACGGAAAATGTCGTTGGATTGTCCGCTGCTGAGGGTCAATCGCTCTACGTTGTCGAGCGAAAAACGTCCGATGTCTATTTGTCCCGTCTGCGCATCGCTCACTCCGATGCCGTCGTAGCTGACCGCCGTGTGCTGTGCGCCGAGACTGCGCAGGGAGACGGTTTTCAGTCCGCCCACGCCGCCGTAGTCTTTCACCGTCACGCCGGCAAAATGCTTCACGGCATCCGATACTTGAAATGACGGCATGCGTCGCAACTCTTCCGCGCTCAGCGATTGCAGCGGCACGGCCGATCGCACGCGGTCGGTCTGTCGGCGGGCGGTCACGCTCACTTCGGGGAGTAGACTGTCTCGTAGCTCCGTTTGCGCCGATACGGGCAAAGTCAGCACGCCACTAATCAAAAAAAGACAAATGCGGTTTATCTGTTTCATACAAATAGTGTCCTTTCCTCGAGGACAGTAAATGGGTGAATGCAGTGGCAGGTCTTCTGACTCGTTTCCGGTGCGGCGTCTTCCCGAGACAATATTGTCCAGTGACTAAGTAATGCGCGCATCGTTTGGTTGAAACTTACAGCAGCGGGACTGTTCAGGATTCTCACCTGATTCCCTTTTCATCGCTTTCCCTTCGGTCTATCGGGAAATGGCGAACCAATGCGGTGCAAAGGTAGTGCATCCGATGGAACTTTCAACTGTTTTAATAGATTTTTTAGTTTGTACAGGTTCAACTCCTGTCGGAGTTGCGGTAAGAGGATGGGTTACTACCCCAAGCTGCGCGTCGCTACGCTCCGCTTGCATGGGGTTACGCAAATTCAACGCCTGTGGCGTTGGACTCTGCAGCTGTCTGACATCCATACCCACCTTACGGCGTTAGTGTACGCGGCTGTCAGAACCTCACACCTACCTGTGGTGTTAGTGCACGCAGAGACATAGCGGAACGCCGAAGGCGTTAAATTTGCGTAACTGCGGGTGAAACCCGCAGTATAGGCGTTCCTCGTTCACTCAACCCCGAAGTGGGTTCAACTCCTGTCGGAGTTGTAGTGAGAGGAGGGGTTACTACCCCAAGCTGCACGTCGCTCCGCTCCGCTTGCATGGGGTTACGCAAATTCAACGCCTGCGGCGTTAGTGTACGCCGCTGCCTGGCATCTATACCCACCTGCGGCGTTGGACTCTGCAGCTGTCTGACATCCATACCTGCTTTATGGCGTTAGTGCACGCAGAGACATAGCGGAACGCCGAAGGCGTTAAATTTGCGTAACTGCGGGTGAAACCCGCAGTATGACGTATACATTACGCACAACTCCAAAGGAGTTGAATTTTAATCGTCCGAGAAAAACCGCTCATGCAGTATAACTCCTTCCGCTTCGCAAAGTTTTCTCAGTTCTTCCGCGAAATCAACACCAACATGGTGCGCTTGTTGGTTCTTTATATACTCAATAACTACCTGTTGGCGTTCTTTGGAGCAGGCTAAGGCACAGTATCGCTTCGACCATCCTCGAAATTCGGGGAACAAACCCGACTGTTTCATCCATACGCTGGATGCCACCTTAATGTCTTTTACATACTCCGACAAAGACAAGGTCGGGTGAAGGTCGGACAGTATATGAATATGATCTGACATGCCGTTGATTCGATACAGCGTACACTGCTTATGCTTAATAATACCGTAAATGTATGCGTAGAGTTCCCGTCTATTTTCTTCTCGGAGAGTCCGCTCACTATATTTGGTGCGAAAAACGATGTGGTGTAGAGTTTGGTAATAAGCTGCCATATAATAAAAGGATTAGTGATAAGTGGCAAAGATATGTCTCTTTCTGAAACCGACCAAAGAAATTGTATGGAGGATTAAACTCCTGCGGAGTTAATATGATAGAGGTAGGTGTTGAACCCACTTCGGGGTTCAGAGGGCGTGGAACGCCTCTTCTACGGGTTTCACCCGCAGTTACGCAAATTTAACGCCTTCGGCGTTCTGCTATACCGTTGCGTACATTAACGCCAGAGGTGAGTGTTGAACCCCCTTCGGGGTTCAGAGGGCGTGGAACGCCTCTTCTGCGGGTTTCACCCGCAGTTACGCAGATTTAACGCCTTCGGCGTTCTGCTATGCCGCTGCGTACACTAACGCCACAGGTGGGTGTGGAGTTCCGACATCCGCGTACACTAACGCCGGAGGCGTTGAAGTTGCGTAACCCCATGCAAGCGGAACGTAGTGACGCGCAGCTTGGGGTAAAGAATGCCTCTTTTACGTTGAACCCCGAAGTGGGTTCAATATCCGACGAAGTTGTTGCAACAACTTACGAGCTTATGCGGATAACTTACGAGGATATTTCGATAACTTACGGAGATATTTTCACGCGCTGTGAGGTTCGTTTCGCCGCCTCGTAGAGTTGTGATTTTTGGGGGTAGATTCTTGAAATTTCCACTTTTGTTCTTGAAAACTTGACTTTCTCGTTCAATCTCCGTACATTTGCAAAGAAATGTATAAAGGGGGTATTTGGAGCGCGCGCCCGAAAGGTTGTCCTTTAAAACTCCGAAAATTCACCTAAAAAGTTGTATATTTTGTCCACGTGCATCAATTAAACTCCTATGTCAAGGTTAAAAATGGCCGTTTTAGGCAATAAATATGTTAAAAATTGAAGATTTAACACTTTTTCTATTGCAAATATAAAAACGCGCGTTACATTTGCAACATCAAAACGAGTTGGTCGGATTTTACAAGTTTTTATGAGAATTTCCGAACGGCGAGCGGAGACAAACAAAAAGAGAGTAAACAAATGATTAAAGAACTTTATATTATCAACTTTTTATTCAGAGTTACTATGAGAAAGTTAGCATTATTTCTAACGATTGCATTGGTGATAGGATTCACCGGATGCCAAAAAGAGAATTTGTTCGAAGAACCGTATGACAAGACAGTCTCGGGCGAGGACATGGGTAAGATTTACTCAGACATTACCGTCGGTGCAAATTTACCGGCAGGTACGAGAGTGCAGGTGTATGATGCGTATCCCTACAATGAGCAAGGACAAAACATCGGTATACCTGTTTTGAACGTGAAAGCACCGTTCGATAGCCAAAAGATTAAGTTGACTTTGGGTCTTTCCAAAGTTTATACCGTTATCAATGGTGCCGTACGCGCTTGGGACGTGGATAACATGTCTATCACTGCCGCCAACTACAAAGAAGGAGCTATTACGACGAGAGTGAATAGAGCCCCCGGCATTGTAGAGAGCAACGGACAAGTGACAAAGTTGGCCGATGTGTCGATTAGTACGGAATTGGAAAGTATGATCAACGCCGGTTATCCGGAAAAGACGATCAACGTATGGGATCCGGTGAACGGATTAAGTTCTGACTTGGTCATTGTTCCTCCTCATGTAGGGAAAATAACGACGAAGGCGGATGGTTCTATTCAAATAGATGAGATAAAAGGCACGCAAACCATTGATCTTACCTATATAGGCGATGGAGGTTCTAATCTTACGAGCGATTTGTACTATTATACTTATACGATTGACGCAAGCGGTAAGTATACGCCTGCTGAATATGAGAAGTTGGAGCTTGTTCCGGTATTTTCGAAGATGACGGCGACTGATCAAGGCAAGACTGCTCAAATCGGCCCGTTTACTTCTACGCCTGATAAGTTGACGCGTGTAGGTTTCGCCTATCAAGGTAGAGATACTCAAAATTCTTACTCTTTGAAGTATAGTACTCCTTATTATAATAGTGATAAGTTTAAGGGTGCTAATAATGGTAAGAGCGGTAGGGCTATTGGACAGTATGACGAGTTTGGTACAGGTGGTAATAAGGGTAACTATACTACGGTATATGCATGGAGAACTCCTGCCAATGCCAATGGGGGCGATGCCAATGTTGATTGGTATCATAACTTAGCTGTTGCCGGTTTACATGGCATTCCGCAATACACGGGTGCATTAGGCAATTATGAGTTGCTACGTGGCGAAGATGGTAAGCCGGATAAAAATAAGAACTATACACTTAGTGATCGGACTCAGACTCAGAAGACTGTTGAGGCTACAGGTGGCACATGGGTTTACGGTGGTGGCACAGTTGCGGAGGAGTCTGCTGTCTTAACACAAAGTGAGTATGATGCTCTTGATGCTAAGGATAAGAGTGCTTATTATCAGCCGACAGCAGGTTCCGATTGGTATATCTATAATTACTATACTGAAGGTTCTTACTTTAAGCCTACTTATAAGGAGGTTGAACTCAAATATACCGACTGCTATGTTACTTGCGGTATTATCCGTAAATGGAACTATAATAATCAGGTATATGCTACGCTGGGTATGGATGCTGCTTTGCCGGTTGAAAAATGGGGTGACAACGACTTCAATGATATGTTGGTATTGTTATCTACCGATCCGCTGATCGTAGAGAACGAGATTCCTGTTCCCGATGATCCCGAAACTAAGTATTGGAGCGGTCTGTGGATGTTCGAGGATACGTACAACAAAACGCCTGACTATGACTTGAACGACGTAGTTATCAGCTATGCTTACAACGAAACTGTCGGTGATGCGGAAACCGGAAAGGCTACATTGACTTATTACATTGCTGCCCTCGGTGCTGACAACCAGAATACGGTAGGTTTGCAATATAACGGCCAATTTGCACAATTGTATAGCGTTCAGCCAAAGACTTATATGAACGTAGGTAAAGAGCTTAATGACGTGCTGACTACGCAATATGTGATTCAATTGCCTTATGCCGGCAATACTACCGGCGATACCTATATGCCTTATATGATTGTCAATGGTGATCTTGATATGATTATAGATTTTAGTGTGGTAGTGGAAGATCCGGCGCTGGCGCCTATCTTTGAGAGTGCTGACGGTAAAAGACAGATTACAGGTGCGCCTTATGCAGTTGAATTTGTTCGTCTATCCACAGATACAGGTACCGGGCAACGTCCGTTCCTCTGGGCAAATGAAGGTCTGAATTTGTTGCAAGCTTATGGTGACCCATTCATGAAGTGGATTGACGCGAACTGTCCGCGTAGATTTAGTGAGGACACGAGCGGAACAGCTGAGTGGTACTTGAAGAATAAACCGGCTGACGGATTCGAATATGGCGGAACGTATGGCTATTCAAATGAAGAGCCAGAAGTTCAGGAAGTTGTATGGAAGGATCTTCCTTAACTTCGCCTGCCACTCCGAACGGTTTGTAATCAATTGATAAGTATCAATAACAATATAATAAAACAGAGTTTAAGTGGTGAATTTCCCCGTAGTCTCCGTGAGGCGGCTACGGGGTTTTTTATTTGATACGACACGAAAAAAGACGGATTTCCGTAGAACAATTTAGCGAGTTGTTTGTTTATATAGTAACAAGACCCTCTGAAAAGAGATATTGATGCTAAAACAAAGAATCAAATTGCTAAACCAGTTATTAAGATGATACGGAAATTATTTTTTATTCTGCCTTTGATTGTATTTGCAAGCGCATGTACGCAAGAAGATGACTTCGTGAACACAACGACTGACGAAACAGCCGAGATTCCGGTTCCATTTACTACCGCAGTCGCCGCCGAAACCCGTGCAGAGGGTACCGCTTGGAACGCGAACGATTCCATCGGTATCTATATGATGGACGCTTCCGCGAGCAGTTGCTCGGCAGCTATTGATCACAATATTCAATATAACATTTCCGGTAGCGGAGCGAACGTGACGCTCTATCCGCCTTACGAAACGATATTCTTCCCCAGCGACGGCAGTGCCGTCAAGTTCGTGGCTTATTATCCTTACAATGAGCATGCGACCGAAACGGAAGTGCCGGTCAACGTGGCCGATCAATCCAATCAGGCTAAGATTGACGTAATGCTGAGTCGTTCGTCTTCTACATACACCAAACAATCGACTTCGGTTGCTTTGCCGTTTACTCACCGGTTGAGTAAAGTAATCATCAGCATTACGCGCGACGCTTCGATGACAACGCCGATCGGCGACATCGCTACGGTAACTATCGGCGGTATGCCGACCACTGCTACTTTGAGTTTGAACGATGGCACGTTGAGTGAACTCGACAACGTAGCTGATATTGTCGCTAAGAAAAGTGCGTTCACTGAGAGTACGGCTACTTTTGAGGCTCTCCTTATTCCGAACGGAAACACTTATAGCAATCGTACTTTGACGTTCGATTTTTCCGGCATTACGACTTATACTTATAATATAGGTACGCAAGCGTTTGAATCGGGTAAGGTTTATACGTATAACTTCACGCTGAAAGGTAATAAAGTAGAGAACGGCGGCCAAACGGAAGATGATGCCGAAGAAGTAAATATTGAGATGTCCGCCGAGTCGAATTGCTACATCGTAGCTCCGAACAGCGAGGTGCGTATACCGATGAGCCGCATCGCTTCTTTCAATGCGAGCGCATTGAGTGCCACTGATGTTTCGTTCGGTGCGAGCGAAGCCTTCACGGCCGAAGTCTTTTGGACGGATGCCCCGGGTTCGACTACGTCTTTGCTTGGCGGTAATATTGCATCCGTACGCGCTTACGAACAAGGCACCGCAGGTTCTATAATCGTAAAGACGGGTAGTAAAGCAGGCAATGCATTGGTGGTTGCCAAGAACGCGTCGGGCGTGGTACTGTGGAGCTGGCACATCTGGGTGACTGAGTATGATCCCGCTGCAACGGCAGTAACATATAGCACGAGCACAAACTCTGCTGTTTGGATGGATAGAAACGTTGGTGCATTGGACGGTGGATTAGATGATAATGCGCGTGGTTTGTATTATCAATGGGGACGTCCGACGCCTTTTATGTCGAGTTATCCCGCACCGAACAAAGCATTTGCTATAAAGACTTCTACAAGTGCTACCTTAAATAAAGCTCTTCAAAACCCGAATGAGTTCTACTATGAAACAAAAACCGGTAACTGGATGAAATCCGGTGAATATGGAACTGATAATTGGGGAGCAGTGAGCAATGCAAAAACAGTTCTTGACCCATGTCCCGAAGGATGGCGTATGCCGGTAACGTTGGCTCAGGGTCAGACTAACTCCTTGTGGTATAATCTTGCAGGAAAAGATGTTACAGCTGCTGCCCAAATTATGACGCCGGGTTCCGGTGGGTATACGGCAACGGTAGATGACGGAAAAATACTGAACTGGTCTGCTGCCGGACATTTGCTTGCTTCCACAGGAGAGTTAACTTATGCAGGCGCAGCCGGATATTATTGGAGTGCTAAAGGCGTGACATCGAAAGCCTATCGTTTTGGATTTGCCGATAGTTCAATTGAGGGACTATTACCGACTAGTTTTAATAAAGCCAATGGTTGCACGGTTCGTTGCATAAAAGAGTAAAAGAATAACGTAGTTATAATAGTTGGCGAGATTAAAATAATATTTACTTTAATCCCGCCAACGGGTTATAAAGTTTAAGTGGTGAATTTCCCCGTAGTCTCCGTGAGGCGGCTACGGGGTTTTTGTTTATACTCCTTTTCTTTTCACGCGATGCCGGCGTTCACTTTTCTTTTCTTGCAGATAGAAATAACCGCCGCCAATAAAGGCGACCATCATAACGAAGACTGCTCCCATAATTGTACCTATCATTATTTACTCCTCTTATCACGTACTAACCACAAACCCCAACAAAGCGTCGTGACCGTACGGTATTCTCGCTTCATGCCACAAAGCTACAAAGAAAAGATGAGCCGGCAAAATACCTCCGCAGCTGCGTAAAATTTCCGGCTTTGTTATTGCAACGAGAGCCTTTGATATTTGAACGAGCGGCTTTGTTATTTGCAGCAGAAAAGGGAAGCGTACAACGTGACGGCTTCTTCGATCTCGCGGACGCAGACAAACTCATCGGCCGTGTGCGAGCGGGACGATTGTCCGACCCCCATTTTGAGCGAAGGAAACGGCATGAGCGACTGGTCGGAGAGGGTAGGAGAGCCGAAAGGTTCGCGTCCGAGCGCAATGCATCGGTGGACGAACGGATGCGTATCGGCGATGTGCGAAGAGTTGAGGCGGAACGAGCGCGCTCGTATATCGCAATCGGGGCGTTGGCGGGTAATGAGTGCGTAGAGTTCTTCGTTGGAATAGCACTCGTTGCTGCGCACGTCTACCGTGAAGGTGCATTCGTCGGGCACTACGTTGTGTTGCGTGCCGGCATGAATGAGTGTCACGGTCGCCTTGACCGCACCGAGTAGCGGGGATACGCGCTCGAAACGGTAGGTGCGAAACCACTCGATGATCGGCAGTGCGCGATAGATGGCATTGTCTCCTTCGTCGCGGGCGGCATGTCCGGCGCGTCCGTGCACCGTGCAATCCAACACCATCAGTCCCTTTTCGGCAATGGCGGGTTGCATGTCGGTCGGTTCGCCTACCAACGCGAAAGCTACGGGCGGCAACAGCGGTAAGACGCGTTCGATGCCGCCGGCACCGGATATTTCTTCTTCGCACGAAGCTACGAAGATATAATTGACAGGCTGTGGCGTACGGCACAGCTCGAAGAATAGATGCAGCAGCGTGACGAGGCTGGCGCCCGCATCATTGCTTCCCAATCCGTAGATACGGCCTTCTTCTTCTATCGGCAGGTACGGATTGCGCATCCAGCCCGCAACGGGGCGCACGGTATCTATGTGCGAATTCAACATTACCGTCTCTTTGTCGGCGGAAAAGTCGGGAGATACGCACCAAAGGTTGTTCCCTTCGCGATGAACGGTATGCCCGTGTTTTTCGATATACGTTTGTAGAAAGGCAGCCCGCGCGTCTTCTTCGCGGCTGACAGACGGTATTGCGATGAGTGTTTTCAGCAGCGCAACGGCGTCGGATGTGACGGTTTTTAAGTTTTTCATGCGCAAATGTAATTTTAATTCTGCTTTAAAGCTACCTTTGTTGCAATTTTATAACCATTGTATGTTTGAATACTACCATTTGTCTGTCTTAGTTGACCGACAAGCCGATAAATACGGGGACAGAACGATTCTCCGTTATCGAGATTATGAGACAGACCGTTGGCTGTCCGTCAGTTGGAAGCAGTTTGCGGCCATTAACCACCGAACGGCGGAAGCGATGGCCGCGTTTGGCGTACGTGAAGAGGAGAACGTCGCTATTTTCTCGCAGAATAAGCCGGAATGTTTTTATATGGAGTACGGTTGTTACATGAATCGTGCGGTGGCCGTTCCGGTGTATGCGACAAGTTCCAAATATCAGCTCCGCTACATACTGAATGAGGCGGAAATCCGCCTTCTCTTTGTCGGCGAGCAGCAGCAATACGACATTGCGATGGAGGCATTGCCCGATTCTCCTTGCGTAGAGCGTCTGGTCTTATTGGATAAGCAAATCATGCGCCTGCCGGATGATACGCTGTCCGTTTACTTTGAAGATTTCCTGAACGAAGGCACGCCGGAATCCGCCGCCACGGTGGCCGAGCGTACGGCGCGTGCGTCGAACGATGATTTGGCGAACATTTTGTACACGTCGGGGACGACCGGCGAACCGAAAGGCGTGATGTTGCACCACACTTGTTATCTGGAATGCTTTCGTATTCACGACATTCGACTGGAAGGTATGAACGACACGGACGTTTCTATGAACTTCTTGCCGTTGACGCACGTCTTTGAAAAGGCTTGGTGTCATTTGTGCATTCACAAGGGTGTAGAGATTTGCGTAAATTTGCGTCCGACGGATATTCAGAATACGATCAAGGAGATTCGTCCGACGATGATGTGCAACGTGCCCCGTTTCTGGGAGAAAGTTTACGCGGGCGTACAGGAGAAAATCAATAACTCGCGCGGATTGATGCAGCGGATTATGAAAGACGCCGTGACGACGGGACGTATTTACAACGTGGAATGTCGGCGCGTGGGCAAGACGCCGCCGTTGTGGATTCGTTGGAAATATGCGTTCTATAATAAAACGGTCTATCAAGTGTTGAAAAAGACAATTGGCGTGGAGCGCGGAAGATTGTTTCCGACGGCAGGCGCAGCCATTCCCGATGCGGTGTACGAATTTGTGCGCGCGGTAGGTATCCAAATGATAGCCGGTTACGGTTTGACAGAATCTACGGCTACGGTCTCTTGTGCGTGGGGCGCGTATTTCTGTCCGGGTTCGGTAGGCACGGTAATGCCTGATGTGCAGGTAAGAATTAGCGATAGTGGTGAAGTATTGCTACGCGGAAAGACGATTAGCAAAGGTTATTATAAAAAGCCCGCAGAGACGGCTGCCGCGATTGACGCCGACGGTTGGTTTCACACAGGCGACTTGGGGCGTATGGAAGGCAATGAGCTTTTCTTGGGTGAGCGTATTAAGGATTTGTTCAAAACTTCTAACGGTAAATACATTGCTCCGCAAGCGTTGGAACTGAAATTGGTGGTGGACAAATACGTGGATCAAATCGCGATCATTGCCGACGGCCGCAAATTCGTTTCTGCGCTGATCGTGCCCGATTATGGGATGGTGGAAGAGTACGCGAACAAACAGGGCATCGTGTATTCGGATAGAATCTCATTGCTGGCGCATCCCGACGTGCGGTCGTTGTTCGAATCGCGAATCGCTGCGCAGCAGGAAACGTTCAATCCCTACGAGCGCATCAAACGATTTACGCTTTTGGCACATCCGTTTAACATGGAGAAAGGCGAGCTGACGAATACGCTGAAATTGAAGCGTCGTACGATTGCGGAAAATTAT
>JAISIB010000010.1 GCA_031262265.1 Prevotellaceae bacterium | reverse complement strand
TTTTATCACGAATCGCAAAGGAACGTTGACGTTGGCAGACGAAGAAGTGCAGTTCAACTTTGCTGCCGACCACAAGGCCTATGTGCCGTATATCAATGATATGCGCGACGGAGAACGATATACTTACTCGTTTGAATCCTATTATGATGAAATACCGCTTTCTCGGATAAAAGAAGATTCGCTGGCTATTGTGCCGTTGTTAGTCGACTTGGAAGACGGAAAGAAAGTGGCCATTATGGACGGCGGGACGGAAGATTATCCGGGCATGTTCTTAGTTCGTAATACGGCGGTGGCGCATGGTTTGAAAGCCACCTTTGCTCCTTATCCTACGGAAGGTATTTATGCCGGTTATCAAGGTTTGAATTTCATCGCGACCCGTCGTGCCGATTATATCGCACAGACCACAGGCAAGCGCGAATTTCCTTGGCGTGCGATGGTTATCAGTGCGCGAGATATTGACTTGGCCAATAACGATATGGCGCAGAAGTTGGCACAGCCCTGCCGTATCGAAGATACTTCGTGGATTAAGCCCGGTAAAGTAGCTTGGGACTGGTGGAATACGACCAATATCACAGGTGTAGATTTCAGGGCGGGAATGAACACGCCTACCTACAAATATTTTATAGATTTTGCTTCCGCCAACGGATTGGAGTATATCATTATCGATGCGGGTTGGAGTATAACGGATGCGGGTTGGAACGCCAAAACGCTGATGCAGTCTATTCCCGATATTGACGTTAAAGAATTGGTAAACTACGGGCGTACGAAAAATGTCGGCGTTATTCTGTGGGCAAGCTGGGCACTGACGGACGCAGAGAAGGATACGGCGTTTGCCTACTACGCGGAAATGGGTGTAAAGGGCTTCAAAGTCGATTTTCTTGATAGTGACGATCAAAAGATGATGCGCTCTATGTATGCGATCGCACAGGCTGCTGCCGACCACAAACTGTTGTTGGATCTTCACGGTATGAAGGCGAATGGAATTCAGCGCACGTATCCGAATATAGTGAACTTCGAAGGAGTAAAAGGTTTGGAGAATTGCAAATGGACGCCTATCGTAAATGGACGTATTAGGGATGATATTCCGCGTTATGACGTGACGATTCCGTTTACGCGCATGCTGGCCGGACCACTTGACTATACGCCGGGCGCGATGAATAATGCTACGCGCGCTACGTTCCACTCTGTGAACAATCACCCTATGAGTATGGGCACGCGCGTGCATCAAATGGCGATGTACACCGTTTATGAGGCTCCGTTACAAATGTTGTCCGATAGCCCGACGGCTTATATGCGCGAGCAGGAATGTACGGATTTCATCGCAGCCGTACCGACGACATTCGATGAAACGGTGGTATTGGACGGAAAAGTGGCGGAATATATTTTAATGGCGCGGCGCAAAGACAATGTCTGGTTTGTTGGGGCAATGACAAACTGGACTCCACGCGATTTGACGATTGATTTTTCATTTCTCCCGTCGGGAACGTATCAGGCGGAGGTATTTAGGGATGGAATCAACGCAGATCAGGAAGCTACCGATTACAAAAAAGAAATTATTCGTGTGAGTCCGTCGGATAAACGACAGATACGCATGTATCCGGGCGGCGGCTGGACGGCACGGATTACTCCGATCAATTTATAATTTAGAGCTATGTTTAGTAAAGAAACTTATCAAGCACGCCGAGATGTACTGAAAAAACAGATAGGCTCGGGCATCTTGCTTTTTTTAGGGAATGATGAAATGGGATTGAACTATGCCGACAACTGTTTTCGCTATCGGCAGGATTCTACGTTCTTATATTATTTTGGCCTCTCTGCTCCCGAGCTGTCGGCCATCATTGATATTGATAACGACCAGGAGATTATTTTCGGTGACGAACTGTCTATTGATGCGATCGTATGGATGGGTACGCAGCCCACACTTAAAGAAAAAGCCGAGCAAGTAGGGGTGCAGACGGTGTTGCCTTTGTCCGCTTTATCCGATACGTTGAAACGTGCCGAAGCGCAAGGACAAACGGTGCATTTCTTGCCGCCGTATCGTCCGGAGCACCGTATAAAACTATTGGAATGGTTAGGTATTCCGTTAGGTAAGCAGGAAGGCTCTATCCCATTCATTCGTGCCGTCGTAGCACAGCGCAGCATCAAAACAGATGAGGAGATTGTTGAAATAGAACGGGCTTGCGACATCACGGCCGACATGCATATCGCCGCCATCCGTATGCTTCGTCCGGGTATGAAAGAGTATGAGGTGGCCGGTGCCTTAGAAGCGATCGCTATCGGTGCGGGCGGTGATCTTTCCTTCCCTACAATTGCGACTATCAACGGACAAACGTTGCACAATCACTATCACGGAAATACCGTTCGTTCGGGCGATTTGTTTTTGTTGGATGCCGGAGCGGAAACAGCTATGGGCTACGCGGGAGATATGTCGTCCACCTTTCCTGCCGATACGACGTTCACGCCACAACAACGGGAGATATATCTCATACAAAATGCGATGCATCGGGCGGCCGTAGAGGCTTTGCGCCCGGGCATCCCGTATATGGAAGTATATGAGTTGACGGCGCGTATAGCCGTAGATGGGCTGAAAGCACTCGGCCTTATGAAAGGAAATACCGACGACGCGGTGCGCGAGGGTGCCTATGCCATGTTCTATCCGCACGGGCTGGGACACATGATGGGCTTGGACGTACACGACATGGAGAATCTGGGTGAAATATGGGTCGGCTATGACGGAAAACCGAAGAGTACGATGTTTGGGCGCAAGTCGCAACGTCTCGCACGCGAGTTGGAGCCGGGATTTGTGCTCACCGTAGAGCCGGGCATATACTTCATTCCCGAGTTAATGGACAAGTGGCGTGCCGAAAAGAAGCATCTCGACTTCCTGTGTTACGACCGTATGGAAACCTATAAAGGTTTCGGCGGCATTCGCAACGAAGAAGATTATTTGATAACGGCTACCGGCGCGCGCCGCTTAGGCAAACGTATTCCTTTGACACCCGAAGAAGTGGAGGCATTACGGTAACGGAACGTTTTTATCAGGTTATAAAATAAGGCGGGAGTGTGCTGTGGCTATTTGTGACGCGCACTCCCGCTTGTTTTATGAGGTGGGTGTGTTTTCGCCGTATCTGCGCAGAATAAGCGACTTTGAAAATTTATTTTCCTGCCTTGATATTTTCACGAGCGGCTTTCATCTGTGGACGATGAAGCAGGTGCCGGGCATGCGACCTTACAGTCTGTTGACGACCTTGCCGCGTTTGAATTGACGGAATTGCCACCACAGCATAACGGCGGTCGTAATGCTGGCAGCAAGGTCGGCGGCCGGCATACTTGCCCACACGCCGATCGTACCGTAGTAGTGGGGCAGAATCAGCAAGCACGGAATCAGGAAGAGCAACTGGCGGGTGAGCGACAGAAAGATAGCTTTTCCCGCCATACCTATACTTTGGAAGAAGTTGGCCGTTACCATTTGGAAGCCGATAATAGGATATGTCACCATGACAATACGCATTCCTTCTGCCGTCAAGTCGATAAGTTTCTGATCGGACGTGAAAATACCGGCCGCAGTATCGGGAAATAGCATTCCTACGACGAAACCGACCGTTAGAATACAGGTGGCGACATAGATAGAGAGTTTCAGTACACGTGTTACGCGGTCGTACTGCAACGCGCCGAAGTTGTACCCCGCTATCGGCTGCATGCCTTGATTAATTCCCATGACTATCATCACGAACATGAATGCGAAGCGATTAACAATGCCGTATGCGCCGATCGCTATATCGCCTCCGTGTTGCAACAAACCCTGATTGATGAGCAAGACTACGAACGTAGCGGCTAAATTCATTAGAAAAGGAGACATACCGATAGACAAAGAGTCAATAACGATACGCTTCTTCAAATGAAAAATGCCGCGCGTGAAATGAATAACCTCGTTCGGATTGGCAAACTGCTTTGTTATCCACAGTAGAGCGAGTAATTGTCCCAGAACGGTGGCTATGGCGGCTCCTTGAATGCCCCAGCCGAACCAATAAATAAAGATTGGATCAAGAATCGTATTGATAACGACCGTGAAGATCGTAGCATACATGGCTTTCTTAGGGTATCCGGATACGCGAAGAATGGCATTTAATCCGAAGTAAAGGTGCGTAACTACATTCCCGAGCAGGATAATGTACATATAGTCGTATGCGTAAGGACGCGTCTGGTCGCTGGCGCCGAAGAAATAGAGGATAGGATTCAGAAAGATTAGTGCGACGATGGTAAACAGGATACCTATTATTATATTTAATACCACAACGTTTCCTAACACTTGGCGTGCCGTCGTGTAGTCCTTTTGTCCCAGTTTTACGGAAGCGAGTGTAGCGGCTCCCACACCTACGAGCGAACCGAAAGCTGCCGCCAAATTCATTAAAGGAAAGGTCAAAGCCAAGCCGGAAATGGCCATTGTGCCCACGCCGTGCCCGATAAAGATGCTATCTACCATATTGTAGAGAGAGGAGGCTGTCATGGCGATAATTGCCGGCAGGGCGTATTGTAGAAGGAGCTTCCCGACTTTCTGAGTGCCGAGTTCGGTGGGAGATTTTTGTATGGTCATATACCTATTTTTCAATAATCCGCGCAAAGTTAAGGAAATGTTTTGTACTTTTGCGAGGTTTTAGGAGCCGAACACGCGCAGAGTTGCGCGTCAACTTTACAAACGATTCAACGACAATGAGCAATTTCTCTGAATTAAGCGAACAAGAAATTATTCGCCGCAATAGCATGAGTGAGTTACGGGCCATGGGAATTGATCCATATCCCGCTTCCGAGTTTGATACCAACGCTTTCTCCACTGACATAAAAAAAGAATTTACGGACGACGCTCCTGTGCGTACCGTTCGTATTGCCGGTCGTCTGATGAGCAGACGCGTGATGGGCAAGGCATCTTTTGCCGAATTGCAAGATTCACGAGGAAGAATACAACTGTATATTACGCGCGATGACATTTGTCCTGATGAGAATAAGGATTTGTATAACGTCGTTTTCAAGAAGTTGCTTGATTTAGGAGATTTTATTGGCATCGAGGGCTTCGTTTTTCGTACGCAAATGGGCGAAATTAGTGTGCACGCACAAAAGTTGACGGTGTTGGCGAAGTCTATTAAGCCGTTGCCTATCGTTAAATACAAGGATGGCGTAGCTTATGATGCTTTTGAAGATCCCGAGCAGCGTTATCGCCAACGTTATGTGGATTTGGTTGTAAACGGCGGTATCAAGGAGATATTCTCGAAGCGTACGAAAATCTATAATTCCATGCGCGACTATTTCAATGCGAACGGCTATGTAGAAGTAGAAACTCCCATACTACAAATTATACCGGGAGGTGCTGCTGCGCGTCCGTTCATTACGCATCACAATGCGTTGGATATACCGCTTTATCTTCGCATCGCCGATGAACTTTATTTGAAACGTCTGATTGTGGGCGGCTTTGAGGGCGTGTATGAGTTCTCGAAGAATTTTCGTAACGAGGGCATGGATAGAACGCACAATCCGGAATTTACGTGCATGGAGATATATGTGGCCTACAAAGATTACAATTGGATGATGCAGTTTACGGAGCAGATGATCGAAAAGATTTGTATGGACGTGAACGGCACGACGGAAATAAAGGTAGGAGATAATCTTATTAATTTGAAAGCTCCGTACAAACGGGTCACTATGCTTGATTCTATT
>JAISIB010000172.1 GCA_031262265.1 Prevotellaceae bacterium | reverse complement strand
CCACGCCGGGCATGGAAAACAGAAAAGGTATCATCCTACAAGCGCACATGGATATGGTGCCGCAGAAGAATAACGACGTCGCGCACGATTTCGAGAAAGATCCCATACGAACTTATATCGACGGCGAATGGGTGCGTGCACACGGCACGACGCTCGGCGCAGACAATGGTATGGGCATTGCGGCGATTATGTCCGTTTTGGAAGACAAGAACCTGAAACATGGTGCGTTGGAAGCATTAATTACGATGGACGAAGAAACCGGTATGGTCGGGGCGTTCGGTTTGCAAAACGGCACGTTGAAAGGAGAAATATTGCTCAACCTTGATTCGGAAGACGAAGGCGATTTGTATATCGGCTGTGCCGGAGGGTTGGATATTTCTGCCGTGTTGCAGTACAAGGACGTGGAACCCGAAAGCGGAGACGTGGCTTTTCGCATTATCTTGCGCGGACTGCGCGGCGGACACTCCGGATTGGAAATCAACGAAGGACGCGCCAATGCCAACAAACTGATGGCGCGCGTCATCTACAACGCCATTATTCAACAAGAAGCGCGTTTGGTCAGCTGGGATGGCGGCAATATGCGCAACGCTATTCCCCGTGAGGCAGAAGCCGTCATTACCGTTCCGGCCGACAACGAAACGGAACTGATGGAACTGATCTCTACGATGGAAGACTGCTTCGTAACCGAATATCAAGCTATCGAACCTAACGTTACGTTGAAGATCGAGCGCGTAGAAACGCCCGCTACGCAGGTACCTGAGGAAATTCAAGACGTATTCGTGTGTGCTGTCTTAGGTTGTCAAGACGGTGTGTCGCGTATGATACCCACTATTCCCGATACGGTAGAGACTTCTTCCAATCTCGCTATCGTACATATCGGCGGCGGCGAGGCTTCTATTAAGATTTTGGCACGTAGCAGTAGCGACACCATGAAAGAATATCTGGCGCAAAGTCTCGAAAGCGTTTTCTTACTGGCCGGTATGAAGGTGGAAATGAGTGGTGGCTATTCCGGTTGGCAACCGGACGTCGATTCGCCCATTCTTGCTGCCATGAAAGCTTCGTATGAAAAACAGTTTGGTGTAGAGCCGCATGTGAAAGTCATTCATGCCGGCTTGGAATGCGGTATTATCGGCGCCAACGTACCCGGATTGGATATGATTTCGTTCGGACCTACGTTGCGCTCGCCTCATTCACCGGACGAACGGGTACTTATACCGACAGTAGCCAAGTTTTATAATTTTCTGGTAGAAACGTTGGCTAACTCGCCGCTGAAGGATTAGAATTCCCTATATGCAAGTGCAAGGGACGAGAGACCTGACGCAAGGAACCATCCGTACGCAGCTGTTTCGCTTGGCAATGCCCATCATTGCCACCTCGTTTATCCAAATGGCGTATAGTCTGACCGACATGGCGTGGCTGGGGCGTCTGGGTAGCGAGGCCGTTGCGGCGGTTGGCGGAGTGGGAATGCTAACGTGGATGGCCGGTTCCATTGCCTTGCTCAATAAAACGGGATCGGAGGTCAGTGTCGGGCAAGCCGTTGGTAAGCGCGACTTTGCACAAGCGCGGCATTTCGCTTCGCACAACGTTACGATGGCATTGCTTATTTCGTTGTTGTGCGCTGCCGTTCTCTTTCTATTTGCGCGCCCCATCGTCGGCATTTATCGGCTCGAACTTTCCATTGCCGACGCAGCCGTCGCCTATTTGCGCGTCGTCTCTACGGCGTTGCCGTTTGTTTTTCTTTCCTACGCATTTACGGGGATTTACAACGGCGTTGGTCGGAGTAGCATTCCGTTTTATATGAACGGGACGGGACTGCTAACGAACATTATCCTCGACCCGTTGTTTATTTTTGGTTTCGGATGGGGTACCGAAGGAGCCGCTTATGCCACTTGGCTATCGCAGGCGATTGTTTTTGCGCTTTTCATATACCAATTACGTTCCCGCAACGTGGTATTAGATAGGTTCCCTTTTATAGAACGTCTGCAACGTAGCTACGCCATGCGCATCGTAAAGATCGGTTTGCCGGTCGCTACGTTCAATACGATGTTTTCCTTTGTGAATATGTTCCTCGGGCGCACCGCTTCGGCACTGGGCGGACATATCGGACTTATGGCGTTGACGACAGGAGGACAAATAGAATCTGTCACGTGGAATACCTCGCAAGGATTTTCTACGGCACTCAGTACATTTGTAGCACAAAATTACGCGGCCGGCAAGCGGCTTCGCGTCACCAATGCCTATTATACGACGCTTTGGATAACGGCGATCGTAGGCGGCGTGTGGACGATTCTTTTCTATTTCTACGGCAATGAGATATTTTCTATCTTCGTTCCCGAACCCGACGCGTATCGTGTCGGCGGCGACTATTTGCGTATCGACGCCTACTCGCAGCTGCTCATGATGATGGAAATTAGTACGCAAGGTATCTTCTATGGGTTGGGACGCACGTGGGCACCCGCCATCGTCAGCATGACTTTTACGTACATGCGTATTCCTCTGGCACTATTCTTGGCTTCGGTGGGCTTCGGCGTAGATGCTATTTGGTGGGCAATCTCCATTTCCAGCATTACGAAAGGCGTGGTGCTGACCACTTGGTTCTTTATCGTACGGAAGCGGTGGTGAAAAGAAAGGAGACAAAATGATCCGTCTCCTTTTTCGTACGTTCGTACGGTATTACAGCTCGCTCACTTTGATTACGACTTCTTGTATGACATCGCTAATGTAAGAATTGTCTGTCGGCTTGGGCGGAATGATGGCAGGCGGTTGCGCTTTATTGCTATCGAAAGCCTCTGTGATACCCAACGCTTGCAATGTTTCTTTCAGCAGGGTCTTATATTTTATTGCAAACGTGGGGAGCGTGATATTCAAGAGTTGTCGATATGTGCTTTGCATCCATTCTTTCCAACGGTTACCCGTTATTCATAACAAGTTATAGTTATTCACGTTACAAACGTTCGATACTAATTCTCAATAAACATAACATTCTCTTATCTAAATATAATATTATTTTTGCAGAACAAGAAAACATGACAACATACGGGTTGATTTTTTCCATTTCCCATCTTATTTTTCCAATCTCCGAACCCCTCTCTACAAGCAGCTTTCTCACAAAAACGAGCGCGTTTGTTAGTGAAATAGCTTACGAGGTTATTTGCACGAGCGGCTTAATTATTTTCACGAGTGGCTTTGCACGCTGATTTAGTCTTTTTTGCCTGTTAAGAAGTGGTGTTTCCAACAAAATACCGTACCTTTGCCCGCAATTTTAGGGAAGAGCGTATGAAAAAACTGCTGATATTAGTATTGACGGCATGCTTGTTCGCTTCGTGCGGCGAGTATAATAAAGTATTGACGAGTACCGATAACGAGTATAAGTACGAAGCTGCCAAGAATTACTTCGCCCGTGGCAAGTACGTGAAAGCATCAACGTTGTTGAATGATCTGATCGTAATATTGAAAGGTACTGACAAAGCGGAGGAATCCTTGTTTATGCTGGGCATGTGCTACTACAATATGAGAGATTATCAGACGGCTGCGCAAACTTTTCAGACTTATTATAACACGTACCCGCGTGGTACATACACGGAGCTGGCGCGTTATCATGCTTCGCGTGCGCTCTATCTGGATACGCCCGAACCGCGTCTCGACCAGTCAAGTACGTATATGGCTATTCAGGAGTTGCAAATGTTTTTGGAGTATTTCCCGAATAGTGCCAAACAGGCCGAAGCGCAGCAGATGCTTTTTGAATTGCAGGACAAATTGGTCATGAAAGAATATCTGGCTGCGCAACTATATTATAATTTGGGCACGTATCAAGGAGATAACTATCTCTCGTGCATAGTGACCGCTCAGAATGCGCTGAATGACTATCCTTATACGCAGATACGCGAAGAATTGTCGATCTTGATACTGCGTGCCAGATACGAGCGGGCTGTAAACGCCTTCGAACATTTGAAGGTAGAACGCTATCGGGAAGCCACCGATGAATATTATGCTTTTCGCAATGAATTTCCGGAGAGCAAATACCTCAAAGAAGCGGATCGTATCTTCAATGAATCTCAGAAAATGATACCCGCCACAGAAGAAGAATAAATACTTAACATCAATAGCGATATGGACTACAAGAAAACGAATGCGCCGACCAACACGGTGACGCGCGATATGATGGAATTGTGCAGCGACACGGGCAATGTGTACGAAACCGTTGCGATTATCGGCAAACGCGCCAATCAAATTTCCGGCGAGATAAAGGGTGAGCTGTCTAAGAAGCTGCAAGAATTTGCTTCGTACAACGACAATTTGGAAGAAGTCTTTGAAAATCGCGAGCAGATAGAGTTCTCTCGTTATTACGAGAA
>JAISIB010000151.1 GCA_031262265.1 Prevotellaceae bacterium | reverse complement strand
GATTTCTGTGCAAGGGATGTGGAAAAAACTGATGCTCTCCGCTACCTATAATATATATAATGACAAAATAATCTGGGATATTTCGCCGGACGCAAACAATGAAGAGATACTAATCATGAGATCTCGGAATTTATCTTCTGCGCAAAGTTTGAATATCACCGCCAACTATACGCTCAACTTAGGGTTCTATACCGTCATGCCTACCGTATCGTTTAGCAAAGACTTTATCTCGTACAACGGAATGACGTTCAACGAACCATATTGGCAGATGATGCTGCAAAATTCATTTCAGCTCCCGTGGGGAATGCAGGCGGGTATCGACCTCATGTGCGTCACTACCGGAAATACCGATATGCAGGAAATCGCAAGTCCCTTGTATCGGACGAACGTACGCCTCAGTAAGACGTTCCTCAACAACAAACTGCGCGTAAATCTGTCGGGTTCGGACATATTCAACCAGAATAATCCGCATATCATCCAGAAACAAATGAGCGGCCAGGTGCAACAGTGGCGCGACGCGAACAATACGAACGTACAGATGACGATTACTTACAATTTCAATGCGACGCGTAGCAAGTACAAGGGCGAACGTTCAACCGATGAGTTCAACCGTTTGTAGAACGTCGGAAGTGCGAAAAATATCCTCGTTAGATAACGAAATATCTGCGTTAGATAATAAAATATCCGCGTAAGTTATTTGATTTTCACGCTTTGAAAACAGATTTTCCTACCTTTGCGAAGACAAAACGTCCCGCATAGATGAAAGTACTGTTAATCAATACATCCGAACGCATGGGCGGGGCGGCGATAGCCGCCTCGCGCTTGTTACGGGCATTGCGCGCCGACGGCATAGACGCCGGACTGTTGGTGCGCGATAAGCAGACGGAAGACAAAGCCGTCGTTCCGCTTCGCGGGCGCGGGCGTCAGATGTGGAATTTCTTATGGGAACGTTTCGTCATCTGGTTGCATAACGGACGAAAACGCTCCGAACTGTTCGCCGTTTCCCTTGCCGACACCGGCAATGACGTCACTAAACTTCCGATCTTCCGAGCGGCCGACGTGATTCACCTGCATTGGGTCAACCAGGGAATGCTCTCCTTGCCAAACATCAGCCGGATACTCGCATCGGGTAAGCATGTCGTTTGGACAATGCACGACATGTGGCCGTTTACCGGCATTTGTCATTACGCCGGCGCATGCACGCGCTATCAAAACGAATGTGGCGATTGTCCCTACCTGCACGGTTCTGCCTCCGAAGACCTGTCTACCACCGTCTTTCGACGGAAGCAGCGGCTATATGAAACTGCCCGAATCACATTTGTGGCTCCCAGCCGGTGGTTAGCTGCCGAAGCGCGCAAAAGTACGCTCCTCAAAGATTTCCCGATCGAGGTCATTCCAAACCCGATCGACACGACGATTTTTCGTCCGCAGCCGCTGCAAAAAAACGCTCTGCGTGCGGCGATGGGTTGGCCTGAGAAAAAGAAACTCATCTTGTTCGGAGCGGCCAAAGTCTCGGATGAACGCAAGGGAGTCAACTATTTCGTGCAAGCCTGCCACTTGCTGAACACCTTTTACCCTGAGACCGCCGCCACCGTGGCGGTAGTAGCCGTAGGCAAGCATGCCGATGCGCTGAAAGACCGGCTGCCTTTTTCTGTGTACATACCCGGATATGTGCGCAACGAACAGCAAATGGCAAATATCTACGCCGCCGTCGACCTTTACGTGACGCCTTCTCTCGAAGACAACCTACCGAATACCGTTATGGAAGCGATGGCCTGCGGCTTACCGTGTGTCGGATTTCAAATAGGCGGTATCCCCGAACTCATTGACCATTTGCAAAACGGATACCTCGCCCGCTACCGCGACGCAGAAGATTTGGCGACCGGCATTCATCGGATGCTTAATCCGGCCACATACGAGGCTCTTTCGAGATGCGCCGTGCAAAAAGTAAACGACCACTACGCGGAGAAAATTATCGCCACACGATATGAAAATTTGTACCATAGATTGATTCAGCCACAATGACCTTTACGTTCATTACCGTGTGCTATAATGCCGCAACGACCCTGGAAGCTACGATACGGAGTGTAGTGGAGCAAACCTACGGGCAGGTTGAGTATATCATCGTGGACGGTGCTTCGACCGACGGCACGCGCGAGGTGATTGAGCGATACGCCATGCACATAGATACCTTGATTTGTGAACCGGACAAAGGAATCTATGACGCTATGAACAAAGGATTGGTACGCGCGACGGGTGATTACGTTTGTTTTCTCAATGCGGGCGACGCCTTACATACGCCGAATACGCTCCAAGCAATGGTCGAATCCATTCCCGAAGGCACGATGCCGGACGTATTGTATGGCGAAACGGCACTCGTGGACGAGCAGCGTAGATTTCTACGCATGCGTCGCTTGCAAACTCCCGAACATCTGACATGGCGCAGCTTCCAAAAAGGAATGACGGTCTGTCATCAGTCTTTTTACGTACGGCGAAAGCTTGCGCCCTGCTATAACTTACGTTACCGATATTCGGCGGACGTAGACTGGTGCATTCGCGTCATGCAACAAGCGACCGTCTTACACAACACGCATCTTGTCTTGACCGACTATCTGGCCGAAGGAACGACCACGCGACACCGTCTCGCTTCACTTATCGAGCGTCTACGCATTATGGTGCACTATTACGGCTTGCTACCTACCTTGTGGCGACACATCGGCTTCGTATTTCGGTTGGTAAGTAAACCATAAACGTATCAATTGGAATCTCTGATGCAACGCCGCAAGCTATCTGTCGGTTCACTATACGCATTGGATGCAACACCGGAGATGCGTGTCGGCTTATTGTGAGGCTGCGTGCAACGCCGCAGGCGTTAAATCTGCGTAACTGCGGGTGAAACCCGCAGAAGAGGCGTGCCCCACCCACTGAACCCCGAAGAGGGTTCAACTCCTGTCGGAGTTGTGGCGACAGGGAAGCTTTGCTACCCCAAGCTGCACGTCGCTTCGCTCCGTTTGCATGGGGTTACGCAAATTTAACGCCTCCGGCGTTGTGCACGGCCTCACGGTAAGCAGGTTACGTCGCTGCGTAGCCTAACGCCGGAGGCGTTAAATCTGCGTAACTGCGGGTGAAACCCGCAGTATAGGCGTTCCCATCCACTGAACCCCAAAGGGGGTTCAACTCCTGTCGGAGTTGTGGCGACAGGGAAGCTTTGCTACCCCAAGCTGCACGTCGCTTCGCTCCGTTTGCATGGGGTTACGCAAATTCAACGCCTGCGGCGTTGCGTGCGGCTCTCACTATCAGCCGACACGCACCTGCGGTGTTGCATCCAGTGCGTATAGTGAGCCGCTATGTGCCTTTGGCGTTGCGCTATCTGCCGAGCATCCGTAAACGAGTGGCTTTGTTGGGAAATTATCCTCGTAAGTTGTGAAAATAACGAAGTCGGATATTTTATTATCTGAGTCAGTTATTTTGCGCAGCGGCCTGCTGCGTAAACGATGAAAGTCGTTATAAACGTTAATTCTGTTAATAATCATTTATTCCTGCAACTTTTTGGCTTTGCTTGCGTCTAATAGAAAGATATTAAAAGAAAAGAGCGTAATTTTGACGCTTCGTTAATCCATAAGACACAGAGATATTCTGCTATGAGCATTACTATTCGCGGTTTGAACAAAATATATCCCAACGGAAATCATGCCTTGAAGGATATTAACCTTGAAATACCTACCGGTATGTTCGGGTTGCTTGGTCCGAACGGGGCTGGAAAATCTACGTTGATGCGAATTTTGACTGCTTTACTGGAACCTTCTTCGGGTTCGGTCGATGTTTTTGGTTACGACCTCACTGCTGATCGCAAGCAGGTGCGTGCCATTCTGGGTTACCTGCCGCAAGATTTTCGCTTCTTTGCTAAATACAAAACATACGAGTTTCTGGATTATGCCGCACGCCTTTCGGGAATGAACAACCGGAAGGAGCGAAAGCAAGCCGTAGATTCCATGTTGGAAAGCGTAGGCTTGTTCGACGTGCGCGAACGTTATGCCAATCGTCTTTCGGGTGGTATGAAGCGTCGGTTAGGCATTGCACAGGCACTCATACACAAGCCGAAGGTGATTATCGTGGACGAACCGACTACGGGACTTGATCCGGAAGAGCGTATTCGTTTTCGTAATTTGCTATCGGAGGTGGCCGAGCAAGGCGTCACTATTATTCTTTCGACGCACATCGTCGGAGATATTTCCAGTTCGTGTCGAACAATGGCGTTGATGAATCGCGGACAAGTAGCCTTCTACGGTTCGCCCGAAGAGATGTTGAAGCGAACGGAAGGGAAAGTATGGCGATTGAAACTGCGTACGGACGAATTAGACATTGTCAACCGCCGCTATCCGGTTATCTCTACCATCCCGTCGGGAATCGGTTGGGAAGTACAAGTAGTGGCCGACGACGTAGCGGGATTTGATGCGGAACCGTTCCCCCCGAACCTCGAACATGCGTATGTGTACTTCATGGAAAATGAGTTGAACCTTTGGACAAACGATTGAAAGTATTTACTATGAAGTTACATCACATACAATCTGTCGCCAAATACGAAAGCATTCTGCTGCGCCGCAGCTGGAACTATCGGGTCTTTACCATATTGATTTTACTTTTTATAGGAATCTTGCAAGCGGTGACGCTGTTGGCCGGACAAAATGGCTGGGCGATACCGGCTATACCGTCAAATATTCCGTACGTGGCACTTTACATGTTTAATTTGGGACAAGCGGCCGTCGCTATTTTCCTTTCTTCGGATTTCCTGAAACGCGATAAGAAGCTGGACACGTCGGAAGTGTTTTATGTGCATGAATTAAGCAATGCGGAATACGTATTCGGGAAGATTTGGGGCAACGTGCGCGTCTTTCTGCTGCTTAATCTGATTGTGCTGGCGATGGTGCTGTTCTTTAATATCATGTCTCCGTATGCGAAGGTAGACTTGGGTGCTTATGTTGTCTATTTCTTCCTTATTAGTGTACCCACGTTGGTATTCATTTTAGGTTTCTCCGTTTTATTGATGCTGATTTTACGCAATCAGGCGCTTACGTTCGTCATATTGTTGGGTTACGTCGGCTTGGTTTTGTTTTACATCGGCGATAAGTTCTATAACGTCTTCGATTCGCTGGCTTACAGTCTGCCGCTGATGCGTTCCGACATGGTTGGCTTTACTAATTTGCCGCTGATTTTGACGCATCGCGGTATTTATTTCTTGGGCGGCCTGTCTTTTATTTGTTTCACTATTCCGTTGTTCGGGCGCTTACCGAATACGCGCCGCAACTTCTATATTTGGGTATTCTGGGGTAGTCTATTTTTGTTAGGCGCCGTTTATTGTGCGTATAGACATGTGACTACTATTCTACACAACAACAGTGAACGCGCGGTCTTTCTGGAAATCAATAATAAATACGTTGATGAGGCAACGATGGTCGTTGATGCGTACGAATTGGAAGTTGAGCAACAACCGGAAAGCGTTTCGGCGGCTGTGCGCTTGGTAGGTACGGCATTGCGATCTTCCCGTTCGTATATTTTCTCGCTGAATCCCGGGTTGATAGTAGACGCTGTGGAAGACGGGCAAGGGAGATCGTTGCAATTTACGCGCGAGAAGCAAATCATAAAGGTGGATATGGGCAGGAACGTCACGCAAGGAGACAGCCTGACACTGGCGATTCGCTATCACGGACGGGTGGACGGGAACTTCTGTTATTTGGATATTCCAGATGAAGAACGCTTGAAAGAACGAAAAACGAATGTAATGTCCATAGATAAGCAGTATGTTTTCCAAACGCCGCAATATATACTGTTTACGCCGGAAACTTATTGGTATCCGCGACCGGGAATTTCATATAGCGACCGGACGTTTGATTGGCAACAAGCTTACTTTAGTAACTATCGCTTGCGCGTAAAGACATTGCCGGGTTTGATTGCGCTTTCGCAAGGGCAGGAACTGCAAACAGCGGACGGAGAACAGACTTTTACGGCCGATTATCCGGCGCAAGCCGTTACGCTGGTGATCGGGAACTACGCGAAAGCAACGGCAGAATCGGATAGCGTGCAGTTCCGCTTGTATACGCTTCCGTCGCATCGGTTGGATATAGCGGAACTGGATAGTATTACGGACACCATCCCTGGTGCGATTCGCTTATTGAAAGAGCAAATTGAGCGGCAAACCAAGCTGGAATATCCGTTCAAACGTTTTTCTGTGATTGAAGTACCGGCACAATTTATCAGCTATCAGCGTTCGTGGACGGCCGCGCAAGAGACGATGCAGCCGGAAATGGTGTTGTTCTGTGAACGAGGTTTCTCGTTCAACGAAATGATGATAGAAAACACGATTCGCCGCCAGAAAAATTGGGCGGCGCGGCGCGGCGGTCAACAAATTGACGACAAAGAGGCGGCTTTGCGGGCGATAAATGAAATTTTGCAGATTTTCCTGAACGAAGATTCTGATTTTAATATCACGCAGACCAATAGAAATCAGTTGGAGCTAACTACTACGCCGAATCCGTATTATTTCTTTCCGCAATTATATAACTTCCGATACAATATATTCTCTTCCGCGTGGCCGGTTGCCAATCGCGTAATAGAAGTATACTTGCGCAACAAACAAGATGACCAGGGCTGGGAGCGAAATATCAATGGTATATCCAACAATGAGAAAGCAAATATTCTATTAGGCGACCACTCGTTCCGAGATCTATTGGCCAATATCGAATATCAGGATTTGATGGACAATATTATCGCGATGGAAAGTAGCGAACTCTTTGCGCCTGCCGAGATAAATATGGGGCAAACGGCCGTGCAAGATTCTTTGCTTGCTCTTTTGAATAGAAATACGTTCAAAAACATTCGTTTTGAAGATATTCTGGCATCTATGGAGCAAATGGCTTCCTGCCGGCTGATTGATATCTTATCTACTTGGGAGAAGCCGCGCGAACTTCCGTTCTATATTATCAAAACTCCTGAGGTTATCAACGTAAACGACCGTGGAAAGGAAACATTTGTGATGAAACTAACGCTTACCAATGCTTCGCAGGTAGATGGTATCGTGAATATTCGCTATGAAATAGGCAATATGATGTTCGGTGGTCCGGGTATGCGCTTTGGAAGTGCCGCGATTAACGTAGATCCCGAGCAGATGCGTAAATTAGAGCTGAAAGCCGGCCAAACAAAGCAACTGATTACCCTATGGGACGAAGCACCGCGTGCGGTTACGGTCAATACGATGATATCAAAGAATCTGCCGGCAAGCATTCAGTTGCCGATTCGGAACATTATAGAAGAAAGTCGTCGTGTGACGGAAAAAGAAGAGACACTATTGCTTGCCGATGGAACAGGATCGTCTGTGGAGATTATCGTCGACAATGAAGATTCGCTTTTCTCGTTGACAGAACCGCGTATTGTAGGCTTACTGCCCGAATGGTTGAATGCTAATACGGATACGACGTTTAGATATAGAGGCGTGCAGGGCGGTCGCCGGCCGGTGCATTGGACGCCTACGACTAACAGCGGTTATTACGGACGCTTTATACGCTCTGCATACGTTGTCAAGAGCGGCGACGGTAGTCAGCAAGCCGTCTGGAAAGTGCCTATCCCTTCGCCCGGTTTCTACGAAGTTTCGTATTGGCCGTACATGGAGGGTGGCGGTGGTTTCGGCTTTCGAAACAACAGGCAGAACGGGGAATACCATTTTCAAATCATACACGGCGAGGAGACCGAAGACGCTTATCTGAATATGCAACGGCCGACGAACGAATGGGAGAATTTGGGATTATATTATTTCGATACGGACACAGTCCGAGTCGTACTGGGGAATGATACAGAACTGCGCACCGTTACGGCAGATGCGGTGCGGCTTGTAAGAAGACAATGAATTAATTCAATAACAACGTATGAAAAGAAAATATCAAACGGTGAAAATTGCATTTTGCGCTTTGTTATTTTTCGTAGGCGGCGCAATAATTGCAACATCGGCTCACGCCCAAATCGTCCTGACGATGGAAAAGGCCATGGAGATAGCGGGGAAAAACAGTCCGACCCTGCGGAATGCGCTGATGAACATGGAACGCTATCAGCAAAACCTGATTGCGCAGCGCGCAGCCTTGAAGTCTCAATTTTCTCTCTCGCTGAATCCGCTTGATTTCAGTCAGACGCGAACTTACAACGATTATTATGCATCGTGGTATACCACAAAAAGTATTCAGACTTCGGGTACGTTTCGCGTAGATCAACCGATATTGTTGACAGACGGTACGTTGTCGTTGGTCAATACTTTCGGGTGGCAAAATAATACCTCGACGGGGGCTTCGGAAAGTGAGAACCGTAACAAAGCATTTAGTAACAATCTCTATCTATCGCTTTCGCAACCGATATTCACGTACAATCGGCGGAAATTACAGCTGCGACAAATCGAATTCGACTTGGAGAATGCCAATATTAACTATGCGTTGCAACGATTGAACATTGAGCGTATGATTACGCAGCAATTCTATTCTGTCTATACGGCGCAAAATAATTTGCTCATACGTCAAGACGAATTGGAGAACGCGCAACAAAGTTACGAGATCATTAAGAATAAAGTGGACGCCGATATGTCGGCGCGCGAAGAACTTTACCAAGCGGAAGTAAACCTTGCCAACGCACAATCATCAATGGAAGACCAAGAAGTACAATTGGCGAACTCAAAAGATGTTTTGAAGCAAACGATCGGAATGGACTTGGATGAAAACATTGCGGTCGAAGGTGAGGTTGTTATTACACCCGTAGATATTAATGTGCAACAAGCGGTTGATCGGGGTCTGGCTTCGCGGTTGGAATTACGTCAGCGCGAAATAGAAACTAAGAACTTGGAATTTACCATGATACAGACGAAAGCGCAAAACGAGTTCTCGGGAACGATCAATCTTTCGGTCGGATTGATGGGAGAAAACGAGCAGTTTCAACATATTTACCGGAATTCTGTGCCTAACCCGCGTGTGCAGGTCAGTTTCAGCGTACCTCTTTTCGACTGGGGAGCCAATAAGGCGCGCGTCAAAGCCCAACAGGTAGCGCAGCAAATCAATCAATTGGAGGCGCAGAACGAACGGATAGATATAGAACTGAATATTCGTCAGACTTACCGTAGCTTGGAGAATTTAAAACGTCAGATAAAACTGGCAGAACAGAACGTGACAAATGCGCAAATGACCTACGACCTGAATCTGGTGCGCTACCGCGAAGGAGATATTACAGGTATGGACATAAGCCAGTTTCAAACGCAGCTTTCATCGGCGAAGATGAGTTACTCGCAAGCACTTATCAATTATAAGATTGAGCTATTGAATATGAAGATTCTTTCTTTGTATGATTTTGAAAAGAATACTCCCATCGTGCCATTGGCAGATGTTAATAATGAACAAGCGAAATAATAAAACTCACTGAATATGAAACCGTATATCCGTATCTCCTTACACAGCTTCTTAGCTATTTTTTTGCTGACGGCTTGTACCATCCAACCCGGCGGCGGGCAAACAGACATTGCTACTCCCGTTTCCGTAGTAGAACTTAAAAAAGGTTCGATTAGTAAGTACTTTAATACGACCGGATCGGCCAATCCTACCATGGGCGTGCAGCTTAACTCGCTCATGACCGGCAATTACCGATTGCTCACTAATCCAAAGACAGGGAAGCCCTATAAATTGGGAGACGCCGTAGTCAAAGGACAAGTTATCCTACGTCTGGAAGATGCGGAGTACGAGAACTCCATTGCCATCGAAGGGAAAAAATTAAATTTGGAAATTAGCGAACAGAACTTAACGAAGCAGAAAGCGTTGTATGAAAAGGGCGGAGTGACACAAAGTGAGGTGAAAAACACCGAAGTACAAGCGACTAACGCCCGTTATGACTATGAAACGGCGGAATTGAACTTAGAAAAAATGAATATTCGTGCTCCTTTTAATGGCGTGATAGTAGATTTGCCGTATTACACACCCGGTGTGCAAGTACAACAAGGTTCATTGATGGTCAGTCTAATGGACTACGGGAAAATGTATTTGGAAGTAAACTTGCCCGAAAGCGCGATCAATGAAATAAAGATAGGGCAATCGGCAAAGATTACCCACTATACGTTACCGAACGATACGCTGGTCGGTACGATTACCGAATTGTCGCCGGCGATTAGCATGGAAACGCGAACGTTCAAGGGCAAAGTAGAAATTAAGAACGAGGCTTTGTTGTTGAGACCGGGTATGTTTGTGAAAGCTGCCGTTGAGGTGGATCACGCCGACAGTACGATTGTTATACCCAAAGAGGTTATCCAGACACAGCGTAACCGTCGTTATGTTTTCGTGGTAGAGCGCAACACTGCCGTACAGCGTGCGATACGTACCGGCTTGGAAGACGACGTCAACATAGAAGTCATCGAAGGATTGAAAGCCAACGAGAACCTGATAGTCAGAGGATATGAAACTCTGCGAGAGAATAGCCCCGTGAAGGTTCAACGTTAGCAAAAGCAGATCCGTTATGAAGAATATCATAAAGTTTGCCGTCGGCAATCCCGTTACGATCTGGATGATTATCCTCGCTATTTTGTTGCTGGGGAAGATTTCTTATGATCGTTTGAACGTGGATTTGTTGCCGGATCTTAGTAGCCCGCGCTTGTTTATTGAGTTGCAAGTGGGCGAACGTCCTCCGGAAGAAATAGAAAAATTGCTCATAGAAAACTTAGAAGCGTTAGCTATTCGCCAAAGTGACGTTGTGGAGGTTTCTTCCATTATTAAAGCGGGTTCGGCGCAAGTCACCGTAGAATATACGTGGGGAAAAGATATGGACGAGGCGTTTCTTGACTTACAGAAGGCACTGAGTTCTATCTCTACCAATAGCTACGTGACGGAAATGCAGATTACGCAACACGATCCCAATACGGCTCCGGTAATGTTAGTCGGTATGTCGCATCGAACGATTACGGACATGGCGGAATTGCGTAAGGTGGCAGAAAGTTATATCCGTAACGAACTTATACGTTTGGAGGGCGTGGCCGAAGTAACTCTTTCGGGTGCCGAAGTGACTAACCTGTCCATCCGCACGGATCCTTACAAGTTGGATGCGTTCGGCTTGACGATAGACGATATTGCGTCGCGTATTGAGTCGAACAACCAAAGTATTTCGGGTGGCAGAGTATCTGAGATGGGTATTCAGTATCTGGTAAAGAGCACCAACCGTTTCGGTACCGTAGCTGACTTTGAGAATCTGATAGTGGGTTATAAACCGGTGGTAGCTACGACGAATACGACAACGACCACCGAAAGTGCGCCGATTTACTTGCGCGAAGTGGCAGACGTCTCTTTTGAAAATGCCGAACCGGAGAATATTGTCCGCGTAAACGGGGAACGAAGCATCGGCTTGTCTATTTATAAGGAAATGCGCTATAATACGGTGCGCGTAGTCGACGAGATTGCGAAACAAATGAAAGTGATTGAACAGGCTTTGCCAGGTTATCGTTTTCAGGTGATAACGAATCAAGGAACGTTCATCAAAGAATCTATCAACGAGGTCAAGTCGAGCGCCATATTAGGTATAGTCTTAGCCATCTTTGTCCTTTATTTATTTTTACGCCGTATAGGTAGTACGCTGATTGTCAGCTTTGCCATTCCGATTTCCATCGTGGCTACTTTCAATCTGATGTATTTTAACGGCCTGACGTTAAACATTATGACGTTGGGCGGCTTGGCACTGGGTGCCGGAATGTTGGTGGACAACGCCATCGTGGTCATCGAAAGTATTTTCCGTAACCATCGGAAGGGAACCAGCCTGACGGATGTCGTCGTACGGGGAACTTCCGAAGTAGGAGGGGCGATTATCGCTTCTACGTTAACGACGGTGGTCGTATTCTTGCCGATCGTGTATTTACACGGAGCGACGGGCGAATTATTCAAGGATCAAGCATGGACAGTCACGTTCTCGCTGGTTTCATCACTCTTTGTGGCGATACTGGTGATACCGATGCTTTATAAGCAGTTTGCCAGATCGAAAAATAACAAAGCCGGAAAAACAAACGACGAACTCGGTTATTTAGATACCAAAGCCGGAAAATTAGATAACAAAGGTGCTGATGCAGAGTTGCCGGCGGAAACGAGTCAGGACACACTGGAAGCTTCTAAGGAGATCCGTTTTGCGGGTTACGGAGAGTTACTTCATCGGGTGTTGCAACGTCCTTGGCGCGTAGTTATAGCGGCTGTTGCCTTGTTGTTGATAGCGGCTTGCTGTCTGCCCTTTATCGGTACGGAGTACATACCGAGTAGTAATAGTCAGGGCTTTTCTCTAAATATTAAATTGCCGGAAGGCACCAGATTAGAACGTACGTCCGAAGCGGTACGTAGTTTGGAAACCCTCGTACGCGATATTTCAGGCGATAGCTTGTGTACCATATACAGTCATATCGGTCCGGGAACTACCGCTTCTACTTCTATCTTTGAAGCGGAGAATACCGCAACGATGCACGTCTTGTTGTCCGATGCAAGTACGGTGTCGCCGGCTTACGTCGTCGAGCATCTGATTGAGACAGCTGATAATCCGGGTGTGTTAGAAATGACGGTCACTCAGGAAGAAGGGTCGCTTAGCTCGCTATTGGGCAATGAAGATGCTCCCGTCATCGTGGAAATCAAAGGCGAAGACTTGGACGAGTTGAAAGTATTGACGCGTGATGTAAGCGATCGCATGCGGGAAGTGCCCGGCTTGTACAATGTGGTAACGACGACCGAGAACGGCGCGCCAGAGATCGTAATTTCTATCAATCGCACGTTGGCCGGCATCAACAACCTGAGTACGTCAACGGTCATTCAGCAGTTGCAAGCGCAATTAGTAGGCCAGACGACCGGAAAAATGGAGTACAAAGGTGAAATGCGCGACATTACGGTGAAATTACCGGACGTGACGCTGTCGGATTTGAACGGAATTATCATTCGTAGCGGTACGCAAACGTTCCGTTTGCAGGAAATAGCGACGTTAGAACAAGCGTATGCGCCGAAAGAAATCTATCGCCGCAATCAAAATCGTATTAGTCGAATACCGGCAGACATAGCTACGGGTTATTCTTTGGACAAGGTTGCGCAAGATATTCGGGAGGTTGTGAAAGATATTGAGCTTCCGACCAATTACTCGATTACTGTCAGCGGAGCAGAGGAGAAGCGGCAAGAATCTATGCACAGTCTGATGTTGGCTTTGTTGTTGTCGGTCGTATTAGTGTATATGGTGCTGGCGGCACAGTTCGAGTCGTTGCTACATCCTTTTACGATTCTTCTGACAATCCCCTTGGCACTGGTGGGCGCGGTTCTGCTATTCTTTATCACGGGAATCACCGTCAATATCATGGGTGTTATAGGTATAATTATGTTGGCGGGTATCGCCGTGAATAATTCCATTATATTGGTTGACCGCATTAACCAGTTAAAAAACAATATGCCGTTGGTGGACGCCATAGTTGCGGCCGGACAACAGCGCATTCGCCCGATAATTATGACGACGCTGACTACAATTCTTGCGCTGTTGCCGCTGGCTTTGAGCTTTGGTGAAGGAGCTTCGCTTCGTTCGCCGATGGCTATCGCGGTAATAGGCGGATTGGTGACTTCGACGTTGATGAGTTTGCTGGTGATACCGTGTGTTTACTATCTGCTGGAAAAAGCGAAGCGTAAGGCCATTAAAGGATAAAGGATTAAACGAATGAACGCAATACTGCACCGACGAATCGCGATAAGCATGTTATTCATCGCACTAACTCTGCTGGGTTACGTGTCGTATAAGCAATTGCCTGTCGAGCTGCTTCCCAACGCCGAGATGCCTACGTTATACGTAAGCGTTAGTTCTAATCAAGAAATGGATCCGAATTACGTGGAGTCGGAAGTAATCATTCCTTTGGAGGGTGTTGTCGGTTCAATTGGCGGGGTGGATGAAATGGAGTCGCAAATAGATTCCCGCTCATCGCAGATTCGCATTAGTTTCAAGCAGAACACCAATATTAAAATGACTTCGCTCAAGCTGGAAGAGCGAATCAATGAAGTAGCTGGTACGCTACCGGAAGGATTCACTGTACGCGTGCAAAAAGTCGACATGACACAAATGATGAACTCGGCGTTTATGTCATTGCAAGTGCGCGGTTCGGGCGGTGTTGACCGGATACGTAATATCGTAGACACAAAAGTCGTCTCACGCTTGGAGAATGTAGACGGTATCGCAGCGGTGAATGTGTACGGCGGGCGCGAACGTGCCATTGAGGTACGGTTAGAACCGGAGAAGTGCGAAGCATTGAATCTGACTCCAAGCGGTATTTCCGCTACTTTGCAGCAAAATACGCAGGAGCGAGTATTCGTGGGTAACGTTAAAGAACCATCTACCGGTTACTACGTATATGTAAATGCCGTTTATACACAAGTATCCGATTTAGAGAATATCGTAGTAGCACCCGGACCTATCTACTTAAAGGATGTAGCGACCGTATTCTTTGATTTGAAGGAAGAAACCTCGTACAGTCGTGTCAACGGGAAAGATGCTATATCCGTGTCGTTGCAGAATGACGCGCAAATGAACATGATTGAATTGTCGCATCGGACATTGGACGTGATTGAGCAGTTAAATCAGGAGCTGTTGCCGTTTGACATAGAGATTGCGGTGCAAGAAAACTCGGCCGAGTTGATGGAGGATAATATAAATGAAATTATCGACCTCGCTTTGTCCGGAGGTTTGCTGGCATGTATCATTCTTTGGTTCTTTTTGAAGAATGTGCGACTGGTATTGCTAATATCTCTCTCTATTCCGATTTCTATCTACACGGCATTTAACTTTTTCTATCTGGCGGGAATTACAATTAACAGCCTAACGTTGGTCGGAATGGCGTTAGCTGTCGGTATGCTATTGGATAATAGCATTGTCGTTCTGGAAAACGTGTATCGTTTATCAGGTTCCGGCTTAGCTCCTGAGCGAGCGGTAACGCAAGGAACGAAAGAAGTCTGGCGTTCTATCGTGGCGGCGACACTTACGACGGTTACTGTGTTTTTGCCGTTCGTATTCTCTGATAATTTCCTGATTAAGCTAATTGGAAATCATGTGGGCGTATCAATTATTTCTACGCTGGTGGTTTCGCTGATCGTCGCCTTGTTATTTATTCCGATGTTGACGTTTGCTATTCTGCGCCGCAAAAATAACAGATCGTCATTTTATGAGAAAATTTCCATTACGCAGCGTCCCATTCAGATATATATGGTGTTGCTAAAAACGGCCATGAGAAATCCGGGCGTGACGATTATCGGTGCTATCGTAGTCTTGTTCGTGGTGCTAATACTCTCGCTGACGCTTAACATACAGTCTATGCGTGAAGTAAGTTCCGACCGTTTTTATATTTCGGTGACGATGCCGCGCGGAACAACCTTGGAACGTACGGATACCTATGTAAAAGGTTTGGAAGAACGCTTGATTGATAATATTCCGGAGATGCAGGATTTGGTATGCCG
>JAISIB010000123.1 GCA_031262265.1 Prevotellaceae bacterium | reverse complement strand
TCGGCCGCGGTAGTTATGATGGGTGAATATCCCACATCCGACGTTCTGGGTATAGGCTCTGACCTTTTGCAGTCGGATACGACGCAAGAAGTGATAACAGTGAAGTATATGCCTTTCTATACGAACGATGAAGTGTTCAGAGTATTCCGTGTCCACGATGCGACGACCGATGAACTGCTACCTTCCGATATATCCGATGAGAGCGACATATATATTAGTGAAGATGCGGCCAAACGATTTTTCCCGGATGCAACGGAATATGTCGGAAAGGTGCTGCTATCTCCGAGCGAATTATGGAATAAGGGTACGATTACGAAGTATTACGATACGTTGAAAGTAGCCGGCGTCTTTCGCCCCATGAAGTTGAATGCTTCCACTACGCAGCCCGTACCCACAGCCTATCGGATAATGCCTAAAAGTACGTTGTATGCTTCGATACCTTCTGTCACGGAGATCGCTTTTCGTTTGCGCGGCGATGCTTCCGCCGCGTCGTTCGAAGAGAAATTTAAGAAAGAGATCGTTCCTCTGTTGCCGTTGGGAGAAGATTATAAGTTCTACGGAATGCATAACTTGGCGAAGAACTGGGCAGACAAGGAAGTTACGAGCGGCGCAACGAATAAATTACGTTTGCACGTCGGTATGATGGCGTTCTTCCTACTTTGTGTGTTTTTGGCGGTTTCCGGCACATTCTGGCTACGTGCGAAAGCACGACGAGGAGAGATCGGTCTGCGCAAAGCTTTGGGCGGTAGTCGCCGAAGAATCCTTGCGGAGTTCCTAACGGAGTCGGGTTGGTTGGTTACGCTTGCTTGGCTGGTGGGTATCGTCATCGTTTACAACCGCGTGCACGTGACGGGTTTTGCCGAGGCACCCGAGTTTCTCAACGACGCCTATCCGCAGAATCGCTTGGCTCCGCACTTCTGGATCGTGAGCGGTATCGTCTATGTGCTGACGTTGTCGATCGCGTTCGTAGGCACGTGGTTCCCGGCACGACAGGCGGCGCGCACGGATGCGGCCGAAGCCCTGCGAGGCGATACCTAAGAGTGGGTGAAAGTTCCCCGTAAGTTATGAAAATATCAAAGTGGGGGAAAAGCATAAGTTACCTTGTAAATTAAATATCAAACGAGTAAAAATAACTACGATTCTATCATGAAAACTTATTTTAGGCAAGCATGGTCATTGGTGCGTCAGCAGCGACTGTTCAGCACCGTGTACGTCATCGGAACGGGATTGGCCTTGACCGCTACGATGGTGTTAGCAATGGTATTCTATATCAAAATGGCACCCGTCTATCCCGAAATACATCGCGACCGGATGTTGACGGTACAGTATGCTGCGGTGAAGGTGGAAGGAGGTGCGGGAAGATCAAGTATCGGTGAGATATTCGTCAGGGAATATCTCTATCCTCTACAAACGGCGGAGATGGTCTGTGCAGCCACCAATTACGGTAGCTGGCGAGTACGCATACCCACGGAAGCCACCGACGATGCGTTGGAACTATCGGCCAAAAGGACGGACGTCAATTTCTGGCGCGTCTTTGGCTTTCGTTTCCTGAGCGGGAGACCTTACACGGAAGAAGAATTGCGTTCCGAGCAAAAAGTAGTCGTGATTGCGCAGAGCGCGGCTCGGCGATTATTTGGCGATGAAGAGGCGGTCGGACGAGACGTCAGCATCTCCGATGGCAGGACGGCTGAGAACTATCGGGTGGTCGGCGTGGTAGCAGACGTATCCTATGTCACGCCCGATTCGTATGCACAGATATGGCTACCGAATCCTAAGTTGTACGCAGTAGCTCCGGGCACAGGTAATATTCGCTTCAATGACATATTCGGAAGCTGTAAGGTATATCTGGTAGCTCCTTCGGTAGCGCAAATGGATGAGGTGATAGCCGAAGTGAACGAGGTGATGCAAAAAATAAATACGTCGCCGCCCGCAGAAGGAGAACAGAGATTTGAATTGGATTTGAGTGGAGATCTGTTACCTTATTGGAAGTCTGAGCTGAAAAGTACGTTCCATGAGTCAAATACGCACGTACTATTTTCAAGTTTTAGTTGGAGCGAGATATTGAAAGTCTTGATACCGCTATTGATGGCGATGCTGCTGGTGCCTGCGCTAAATATGGCGGGCATGGTGTCTTCGACGATGGAAGATCGCTTGGCTGAGTTTGGCGTCCGCAAGGTTTTCGGCGCATCGCGCCGGCGGCTGATGATGCAAATCTTGGCGGAGAACCTATTATTGACGCTCATCGGCGGAATCATCGGGCTACTGTTGTCATACGCGATTATGTATTTCGGCATCGACTGGGTGCTGACGCTATTCAACCAGACCGGCGTACTGGCTCCCGAAGGTGCCGTGACGTTCTATACGGCGGATATGCTGTTCAACCCGTTCGTATTTATCATCGCCTTGTTCATTTGTCTGGTGCTTAATTATGCCTCGGCGGCAATCCCTGCGCACATGGCATTGCGGAAAGATATTGTCTATTCAATCAATAAAAAACGATAACGATACCTTATGATCTTACACGTATTTAAACAAATGTGGAACAATCGCCGCCATAACGGCTGGATTGTTGCGGAACTGATCGTCGTTACCTACTTTATGTGGGGAGTGATTGATCCGGTGTACATGATGCTAAGCAATCGTACCATACCCGACGGTTTTGATGTGAGCAAGATGGTTATAGTGCGCTTATACTCTAATATTCTGCCATGGAACAAGACGCCTGAGGATATCGAACGCGAGGAACAGACGCAGGAGAACGTAGCCAATATGATTGAGGCATTGCCGGAAGTAGAACAACTGGCTCCGAACATAGGGATACCTATACCATTGTTTAGTTCAGCGACCGGACGCTTGCAGCGAGACACGATCTCCGAGCCGCTTACTCTGAGCATGTTAAACTTTCGAACGGGCGATGAGACGTTTGAGATGTTGCAAATACGCGATGCAAGGACGGGAGAGATCATGCGTTCGGACGTGAGCGATGCACGCTCCATTTATATCAGTGCGGATGCCGCTAAGATTTTCTTTCCCGAATTGGTCGATTGCGTCGGACAGACGCTACTTCGTTCGAGCGGCGTGAATACGTTCGACAGCCTTAGAGTGGCCGGGGTATTTGCGTCGATAAAGATGGAAGCGTCCAGCATTCAACCCATACCCGTCATGTATATGTTAAATGCCCCAAGCGTCAGCGTAGGATTTTACAACACGTTTTTCATACGTCTTCGCGATGATGTGTCTGCGGCGGCCTTTGTGGAAAAATTCAAGACGGATATTGCATCACAACTCCCGTTGGGCGATATATACAGGTTCGATGGGATTATAAACTTGGAAAAACATTGGAAAGATCGGGAAGTTATGAGCGGCACCACCAATAAACTTCGTCTACATATCGGGATGATGCTGTTTTTTCTGCTTTGCGTCTTTCTGGGCGTGGCAGGTACGTTCCTATTGCGTGCGAAAGCACGACGAGGAGAGATTGGTCTGCGCAAAGCTTTGGGCGGTAGTCGCCGAAGAATCCTTGCGGAGTTCCTAACGGAGTCGGGTTGGTTGGTCACGATTGCTTGGCTGGTGGGTATCCTCATCGTTTACAACCGCGTGCACGTGACGGGTTTTGCCGAGGCACCCGAGTTTCTCAACGACACCTATCTGCAAAATCGCATGGCTCCGCACTTCTGGATCGTAAGCGGTATCGTCTATGTGCTGACGTTGTCGATCGCGTTCGTAGGCACGTGGTTCCCGGCACGACAGGCGGCGTGCACGGATGCGGCCGAAGCCTTGCGAGACGATACCTAAGAGTGGGTGAAATATTCCCGTAAGATAGGATGTTTTCATACGCGGAAAATCTCCTATCTTACGGGGATAATTTATTGGGAAAGCCGCTATTTATCGGAGTCCCCGCAGATAATCTGCGACATCCATACGCTTCTTACCGGAAACCCGTATGGAACGAACACCAATGAAGCCGTCGGCGGCAGCGATGCGCATGAACGTCTTACCATCGGTGTCGACCGTGCCGGGTTGAAGCGTGTGTGGGCGCGTTTCTTTCGTTGCCGAGAATATTTTCAACGTCAGTCGTTGTCCGGTCGGCAGCGTTACTTCCGTCCATGCGGCAGGGTAGGGGGAGAGGCCGCGAATAAAATCGTAGATCTTCGCGACGGGTTGCTCCCAGTCGATACGGCAAGTCTCTGTGAATATCTTCGGTGCCGCCTGCAAGGTGGCTTCATCGGCTTTCTGCGGGACGGCGTGTACCGTGCCCGTCAGTATGTCGTCTACGGTCTGTACCACCGTTTGTGCACCGAGCATCATCAGGCGATCGTGTACGGTGCCGGCATCGTCCGTCTCGGAGATCGGCATACGTGCTTGGCGGATGATGGCGCCCGTGTCTATGGTGTGTTGCAGGAAAAACGTCGTTACGCCCGTTTCCGTCTCTCCGTTGATGATTGCCCAGTTGATGGGCGCTGCGCCGCGATATTGCGGCAACAACGAGGCATGAAGATTGAACGTGCCGCAACGCGGCATATTCCACACCACTTCGGGCAACATACGAAAGGCTACGACGATCTGCACGTCGGCTCGCAGGTCGCGCAATTCGGAAAGGAATGTTTCGTCTTTCAGCCGTTCGGGCTGCAAAACGGGAAGCCCCTGCGCAACGGCATATTGCTTGACGGCAGAGGCTTGAAGCGAGCTTTGGTGTCGGCCAACAGGTTTATCGGGCATAGTGACTACGCCGACGACGGAATAACCACCCTCCACCAATCGGCGCAAAGGCTCGACGGCAAACTCGGGCGTACCCATATATACGATACGGAGGTCTTTCTTATTCATAACGTGCGTTTGTAGAGATTGTCTGTTTGTCTGACAAAAGTACAGACTTATTTTGGCATCTCCACAAACGCACGTGAATAAGTAACCTTATTTTTCAAACGGATTGCCGTTCGGATCGGTACTGACTACCCAGCGGAACGCATTTACAAACAGCAAATCTTGCGTAGCATCGGTAAATTCTTCATCGCCATGTCCCATGTTCAAATAGATCATTCGATAGTTGGTATTTGTCCATACGATCGGGAAATCACCGAATCGGACGACGTCCTTAATACCTATCGGATAGTTTTTTGCCGAGAGCGAAACCAATACTTCGACGTCTTTGTTCGCACGCGGACTTGGATTCCATTGATACCACTCGCTGGCCGGTACGACGAACGACGCAGGTAAATTCTTCGTGACGGGATGACTTGTCATATCTACCTCAACTAAGGCCGGCTGCGGCGGCCAATTGTTGCAATAGAATACGCCTCCTCCTAAGAATTGAAGGAGCCATGGCCATTTGGTATTCTTGTCGTTATACGCGGCTGCGTGGAAACCTACCCATCCGCCGCCGTTTTCCATATACTTCTCAAAGGCGGCGCGACCGTCTGTGTCCATCGGATAACCGTCGAGCATGACGACGACACTATATTCTTTCAACTTCTCATACGTGTATCCGCGCATGTCGGTAACGACGTCTAAAACGAATCCGTCGCCGTAGTTGAGTTTTTTAAAGAATTCTACCGCTTGCTCGGAGAATTGTACGTGCGCCTCTTCTGCATGGGTGGTATAGTATACCAATGCTTTGAAACGAGGAGCGCGGGCATAGTTGGCAGGATATTCTGCCGGTTCTTGTGCGTTCGCCGGCATAATCATACACGCCGCGAAGAAAATCACCAAATAATATCTTGCTGTTTTCATTTTTTTGTCTGTTATAAAGGGTTAATCATTCGTTCTCCAATTCGGCTATTAGGGAAAGCCATTTTCCGGCCGAAGTTGTCCATACTTCCTTGTAACATGCGTTGTTTGTCTGCGGCCAATAGGGCACATCTTCATTTCCCCAAGTGCGTATGCCTACCGGGATTTCACCCGTTATCTCGCCGGAGGAAAAACTATCCATTTGCGGATAACGGTAGCCCTCGCCATAGATTAACGACTGACCGAACGGATTTTTTCCGACCGTCCAATAGAGTTGTTCTCGGGCAATATCAAGCAAGATCTCATCCTTTAAAAAACGCCCGCATAGTGCGGCGGCTTTGCCGGCTGCCAACATAGTGGTCGTATTTCCGTTGTAAATCGTCACCCAAGGCGGAAAGCGACGTACGTAATAGTCACTTGTTCCGAGTTGTACTCCGTTTTTCACTTGCGTTACATATTGTTGTACCGCATCGTCAGGGGAGAAAATGTTTAGTGCGTAAAATCCGACAGAATCCGTGTATTCTTCCGTATGATACACGCCACTGGGGAGCATTCCGTATGGTTCTGTATATTGCATCAATGCTTTTAAGTGTTCACCATATAAGCGGATTGCATCTGCCCATGCCCGATAGTCGGGATGTTGCGGTTGCGTGTTACACAGTTCAGTCAATGCTTGCATGAAAATAGCCTCGCGTGACTGGTGGTTGAAGTGTACGATTGAACGCCGAGAACTATCTCGATAGAAGAAACCTCGTAGCAATGCTCCGTTAAACGTCGGATCACCGGAAGACGTGGCTTCGTTGAAACGATCCGTTTTATCGGTTGCCTGAAACGTCAGTAACTGTTGGCCGAACTTGGCTGCCTGTTCGGCATAATAAGGTTGCTTCGTTAATTTATACAACTGTGTAGCCGCCCACGACACTGTGGCCATGTATTGGCTTTCAGATGTGTTGTAGGTGTGCTCATACATGAAAGGAAACTTATCTAAGCCTTCTCGCATGTACTTTTCGATGGCAAAGGCAAAATCTTCTTGGGCTATCTTCGTCAGGTGTTTCTGCAAGGAAGGGTCTCTGTCGATAGATAGTGCGGCGTATGCTTCGTATCCGGCATATAAAAAATTGTCGAAAGCGACGTTTTGTACGCGCACGGTATGTATATCGTCTAATGTACCGATAATGCCGTCTTGCCATATCAGCAGTCCCATACTACTGGCACGGTAGCCATCGCCGTAACGAGTCCGTAGTATAAAGTCAATACCCCATTCCGCTTCTTCCAGCAAGCGGGCGGCTAACAGCGTGTTCTCTTCTTTTGCTCGGAGAGCATTATATGCTTCCAACAACGCGTATGTTACGTCGCCCGTTTGTAATGTTTGTTGTGACAAATCGCCGGCGTCGTGCCAACCTCCTGCATAGGAGATTCGTTTGTCGTTGTGTTCGGCAAAAAGATCCAAATGACAACTACCGTGTATGTTAGGCACAGGATATCCGCAACGTTGACAAAAAATGAAATTAAGTACGCGCCACATGGAGTTATCCCATAAATTCATTGCAATGGTGAAGGGTTCACTTGTGGTTTCTCCTACCGTTAGTCGGAAAGAACCTTTCCCGCGAAATGAAGTAAAGTCTAAAATGCCGTATTGTCCAATAGTAGTCGATAGATATGCAATATTACCTTCAAACATCGTCATACCGGAAATAGCATCGATCAGTTGAAACGTGTGTTCTTTGCGTTTACCACTAACGATAGCCTGTTTCTGTCCGTCCGGCGAATAACCTGTCGTAGAATATATAATAGCATCGTTATCCGGTAGCCAACCCATAGTTTTCATCGGATGCGCCACTCGTTCCAATCGAATATTGCGAATATAGTATGTCATACTATCTCCCGTTGTCCGATCTATACCATTCAGCGCGTCTGTGAAACGAATGTTTTTTACGTCGTCACGCGAGTAACCATCCAGATTCAGCGTACATTGATTCCATGTGTTGTTAGTCAGATTGATCAAGTGCGAACCGGCTGGCGAGGAGATGTTTATATTAACGACTCGGGCACCCGGACACTCTGGAAACACTTCAAAGGCCAGACGGTTATAGCTCGTCCAGTTCGTAAAACCAACAGGTATGTTGATGGACTGATTTCCATAAGTGGCATAGTCGGGATCGTCAGGCGAACCGGTCGCACGCTTTCCAGTAAACGTTCGATAGGTTAATTTGAACGTTTCCGTGCTGAGCGGGTAGGTGTCAAGCACATCTTTTTTCAGTTCAACTGCCTCTAAAGACCGAGAAACATCCAAAGGCAACGGACTATGCAGAATTCCCGTCTCATAAATCTGTTGCAGCAACAGATTATCCGTGATTGCCTGTTGCTGCCCGTAAATAGTGCAACTGACAAAGCAGAGGATCAAGATAAAGAAATGAGGACGCGCCATATATTGGTTCTTAATCTTCTGACGTCCAACGAATAGCATTTTCGAATATTTGCGTAAATGCCTTTACCTGAAACAGCTTGGGACTATGCCCCATCAAAAAATAGACGTTTCTTGCTTTCTTATGCTCATTAATCCAAATAACGGGGTGATCGCCCATTTTTATATTGGATGTAGGCGTGTAAGAATCTTCGTCTACGTGTGCTAACACTCGTGTTTGTGGGCGAGGACTTTTATCGAAAATATACCACTCATCGTCAGGAATGACAAAAGAAGTGGGTACGCCCGCCGTAACAGGATGTGTAGTATCGTCCACATATACTGTTCCATCGGCTAACGGCTCAATGTAATTGATATATCGAATGCCTCCCATAAAATCAGAGAACCACTGCCACATCGGATAGCCGTCAAAGTTACCCAACAAAGTAGCGTGATGAAAACCAATCCAACCTCCGCGGCCTTCATCTATATACTTCGTAAAAGCTTGCTGTGCGGCGTCCGGCCAAGAATAGGGTACATGATCCAATTGAATAATCAGCTTGAATTGTGCAAGGTAGTCATCGTTGACAATCGGACGGGCACTTGTGATGCGTGTAACGGTAAAGTTCATTTGTTCGCCCAGAGATTCCAACCAACGTAATCCGGTGTTAGTGAAAGCTACGTGGTGTCCGCCGTTTTCGGCTATAACCAATACGCGAAATGGTCGTGGATCTGTATATACCTTACCCGACATAATACTTTCGGCGACTGTGCGACGTAAATCACTTTGTTCGTTATCGCCATCATAGCTCCAATACATGGCACCGCGTAATCCGTGTTCTTTAATATACTCGCATTTAATAGCGATGGAGCGTACATTCTCATAGCCTAATACGAAAATTCCATCTTTGTTTTCAAGGAAAGGTACTTTTGCCTCTTTATCCCAACGCGGCGTGAATTCTTCTGAGGAAGCGGCCGTCCACATATTATAACCGCGCGGCATTAAATTGCCGCCACGTCCGTAGAATGGCATACCAACTACTATTTTATTAATAGGAACGCCTGCGGCTTCATGCGCTTTAACTGCCTCATCTGTCGTTATGCTCGAACTATTGCCGGAAGGATAGAGTGCGGAATGATGTTTAGGTGCACTTGCCATATCGTATGACATGATATTGACCAAATCTACATAGGGATTGATAGCGCGGAAATCTATGTAATCCGCACCTGCGGCACTTGCCAATGTCAGCCACTTATGTTTTCCAATAGCCGATCGAATATCGCGCATCATTAACGTAAAGTTTTCTGTGTCCGCAGGTGAAGCAGAGATTCCGGCAGCCTTGCTGGTCGGATATTCCCAATCAATATCTATTCCGTCCAAATCGAATGCTTGCACTACGCGCTTACAATCTTTGGCGAAAGCGAGACGATTTTGTTCATTGGCAGCCATTTCGCTGAAACGTCCGCTTCCCCATCCGCCAATAGATAACAAGATTTTTAAATCCGGCTTTTCTTTTTTCAGAGCAACAATACTTCGCAAGCGTTCCTCATTATCTATTTTGACGCCATTAAATGTTTCGTTGACATGACCAAACGCATAATTTATATGTGTCATATACTGTGGATCGGGCAGTACTTCGCTCCACGAAGTTACGTAGGCTACAACTACTCGAGAGGGCGATTCATTGCCCGTTACGTGTTTGACGCTATTGCACGAGCCTATAATAAACGGTAATAGTCCTAATACAACACGAAATGTTTTCATGTTAATTCATTTTTAGTTTGAATACGCGAACCGATACGCGCATAATATAACATATATAATTCTCCGGCAATAATCATTATCCATGACCAACGCCATCCGTTAAGTAGATCAGCAATTATTCCTTGTAATAAAGGGAAAATAGCTCCTCCCACTACGCCGATCATAAAAACGCCGGCTGCAACGGATGTATATTTTCCTAAACCGGTCACAGCCAATGTGAAGATTGCTCCCCACATAATAGAGTGGCATAAACCTACTGCGGCCAATATCCATGGGTTATTTAGTGCGATAGCTGCTATTAATAACACCGTAGCTGCCACAGTAGTGACGGTCAGTTGTGTGCGTGGCGATATAGTAGCAAGTGAGCTTCCTATTAATCGTCCGATTAACATACCTCCCCAATAAATCGTAGCCATGAGAGCCGCTTGCGAGGCGTAGTCCAATTCTATCGCGTAAAGGTTGATATTGGCACCAATACATACTTCCGCTCCTACATAAAAGAAGATACTCAAAACACCGAGTGATAAATGTCGAAACGACCACACGCTTTTTTCCAGTTTTTCTCCTTTATCGGCGCGCGTTCCTTCCACATTTGGCAATGTAACAGGAATTAATCCGAGAGCAATTACTAAAATGACGGCCATTAAAGCCAAAAATGGCATCATTAGCTGCCCAATTTGAATACCCGTCATGGATAATCCTCCGAATACAATGCCTGTCACAAAATAAGGGTCTATGGTTGTACCGACCGAGTTTGCTGTTCCGCCAATAGCCAGTCTTTGTATAGCTTGCGTACCGCGAACGGTGCAAGCTGTCAAATAAGGATTGATAACGACTTGTAAAATGGTAGCCGATGCGCCCGTCACGAATGAGCCAATGAGAAAAATAAAGAAACCCCACGGAATGCGGTAACTATTAACAGTGAGGAAAGAGTTCTGAAATGTTACTGTAAACCAAGAGGATAAGAAGAACATGCCCAGACCGGCCGCCATTACGAATAGTCCTCGAATTAGCGTACCTTTATAACCGACCTTTTGTACCCAGCGTGCTCCGGTTCTACCACAAATAGGATAGGCAAGAAACCACGCAAACGTGATTAGTGTAGCGAACGTGTTTTTCAGATCACCAACCTCTGCTAATAGTGTTTCTTTCAAAGGTCCTTGAAATTGCGTATTGGCAGTTGTAAGGAAACCAACCACTAAAAATAAGAAAACCATCGTAATAAATGGCCAGACATAATTGACTTGTTTGTTGCTCATAAGATAATAGTATCAGTTTGTAATAAGTATTCACAGTTCGGGTGCAGCTGCAAAATAGAACCTGGTATGTCAGGAGTAATAGGGCTTTCTAAGATAGCTTTAACGATAGATGCTTTTCGTTTGCCTTTTGCCACCAATATAATCTTGCGTGCTTG
>JAISIB010000084.1 GCA_031262265.1 Prevotellaceae bacterium | reverse complement strand
ATATCGCCCACGTTGGCGGAGTATCCACTGAAACCGGTTGAAGCGGCCATCGGGTAGTTGAGCAACATGTCCGACGTTTTGCGGATGTAATACTCAGCGGATAGGCCGATACGGTCATTCAACAGTCCGGCCTCTATGCCGAAGTTGAAGTTTCCGTTCTTCTCCCAGGAAATATCTTTGTTTTCCAACGAACCGACGACTGCACCGATGTTGTTTTCGTTGTTCCATCCCAAAGAATAGAGGGCTTGCCAAGTATAGTAGTTCTGGGCACCTCCACTTAATAGTGCGTCATTTCCTTGCTCGCCGTAGCTTGCTTTCACCGACAGGCTATTCACCCAATCGACGTCTTGCATGAAGGCTTCTTCCGATACGCGCCAGTTTCCGCCCACGCTCCAGAACATACCCCAACGATTGTCTTTGTAGAAACGGGACGAACCGTCGGTACGTGCGGAAAGCGACAGATAATAACGGTCGGCGTAGTCGTAGTTGATACGGCTAAGTATAGACTCAATCCGATAGTTGTCCGTGTACGAGTTGGCGTTGTACAGCGTCGTAGCCGGACCTAATTCCAACACGCCGTCTATTAAGTTGGTCTTACCGGCACTCAGATATTTGTAGTTGTATGCGTAGAACTCATGCCCCGCCAATACGTCGAAGTGATGCAGATCGAAATCGCGCTGCCACGTAATTAGTTGGTTGAACGTGTAACTTTGCGTCCGCATATTGTATTTCATCAGCAAACCGCCGGCTGCGGCCTGGTTGCCGTGATACATGTTCATGTAGGAGAAATTGTTCCGGTTACGATAGTCTACGCCGAAGTTGATCGCCAGTTTGAGGCCTTGCGCCCATCCTGCACTCTCGCTGTCGGTACCGAATGTCATGCCGGCACGTACGCTGGCGTTCTCATTCGTGTCTTCCGCTTTGTCGTCAATCAGTCCGCCGAGCGGATTGAAGTCGTCGGCCGTCGGGCGGCCGGTTTCACCGTAATCCAATTCGGGTCTGCCGCTTTCGTTGTAGACGATGGCTCCCTTGTCATCGCGCAGATACGTCGGATAAATCGGCGCCATAAACTGAGCGGTGTACCAGACGTTAGACGTAGACGAGCCGCTGTAATTACTAAAATTGGAAGTGGACGAAGACAACGCGGTGTTCAACGACGCTTTGAACCACGACGTTACTTGCGTATCCAAGTTGACGCGCGCATTGTAGCGTTGGAATCCCGTCGTAGTCAAGATACCGTCTTCGTTCAGGTAGCCCAGCGACATCATGTACTTCGTATTGTTGGTGCCGCCGTTGATAGAGAACTGATACTCGTGGCGGAGCGCATTCTTCTCTTCGATGGCGTCCATCCATTCGTCGTCGTACGCCGAAACGGCATCGGCCTGTACCATTCCCGTTTCCGGATTGATAAGGGTTTCCCACGTATAGTTCTTGAACGGGTTATATTGCTCGCCGCCCAAGCTGCCTGCCAGATTGGCGCGTGCCAATGCGCTACCTGCTTCCCACGAATATCCGTTGGTAAACACGTAGGAGTTGCGCATCGATTCGTAGGTCAACTGTACGAAGTCGCGTTGGTCGACCATATCATAGCGGCTCACTGCGCGCGAAGCCCATCCGGCCGTCGCACGGAACGAAACGCGCGGTTTTCCCTCTGTTCCTTTCTTCGTCGTAATCATCACTACGCCGTTGGCGCCGCGTGCGCCGTAGAGCGCGCCGGCCGAAGCGTCTTTCAGGATAGTCATCGATTCGACGTCAGCCGGATTGATGGCGTTCAACTGTCCATCGAACGGAATGCCGTCGACTACGTACAGCGGGGCGGTAGACGCGTTGATAGAACCGAATCCGCGGATGACGATGGAAGGAGAACTACCCGGCTGTCCGCTGCCCGATGTGCTTTGCAAACCGGTCGTTTGCCCTTCCAAGCCTTTGGCGATGGAAGTAATCGGTCGGCTTTCCAATTTCTTCGTGCTGATGACGGCCGCCGAGCCGGTAAACGAATGTTTCTTCGCCGTACCGTAGGCCACGACGATAACTTCTTCCAGCAACGCGGCGTCCGGCTGCAAAGAAATAGAGATCGGCCCTCGCTGAATAGCGACGGTTTGTGCGATCATACCCACGAAAGAAACTTGAAGCTGTGTGGCCGAACTCGGCACGCCGGTGATCGTAAACTGTCCGTCGACGTCCGTTGCCGTTCCGATACTCGTACCGGCAACCATCACTGTGGCACCGATGACGGGCTGTCCGTCTTCGGCGGAGATCACCGTACCGGTCACCGTTCGAGTTTGCGCACTCGCCCATCCGATTCCAAACAGGAGGAGGGCAATCAACATAATAGTTGTTTTCTTCATAAACTCACTCTCTTTAATTACACTTGGTTAAACGATATTTAATGTTTTCCGTTTTGTTTTTAAGATCTTGTATCATCTGTATTAGGTGTTTTCACATACAATTGTGTTTTCAACCATAATCTGCCGCAAAGTTATACATGTTTGAATAAAAAACATTATTTTTAGGTTAAAATTCTACTTTTCTCGTTCAAAAAAGTGCGATTTGCCTATAAATTATTAATTTTTGTGTGGAATAGAAAGTTTTTGTTTGCATAAAGCCCGCCGATCAAGCGAAATAGTGCCATAACGTACGAAGATAATGAAATATCAAAGCCGCTCGTGAAAATAACAAAGTTAGTTAGTAGCACAACAAAGCCGGAAAAATCCAACGCCGCAGGTAGGAGTTGAATCCACTTCGGGGTTCAGTGGAGAAATATATTCGCTTTTACGATGAAGATTGCGAAAAGTTGCTCTTAAATATGCAACTAATATAATAAATCTCTATTTTTGTAGCGGAAAATCAAGGAAAGATATGCCCGAGATATGTAGATTCTATGGTATTATAGTGAGTTTGTATTGGAGAGATCACAATCCTCCGCACGTACACTTCACTTATGGAGATTATGAATGTTCTATTAGCGTGTTGGACAGAATCGTAGATGGTCAGGCTCCGGCTAAGGTCATTGAGAAGGTCAATACATGGATAGATCTACATGAACAAGAGATTCTCACACTGTGGGAGAATGCCCAAAAAGGCGAAAAGATTACTAAGATAGAACCTTTACATTAAACGAAGTATGTTACGAGTCATTGACATTGATTATGTACGCGGTTATGAGTTGCTTGTGACGTTTAACGACCATACGAAAAAGAAAGTTGACCTTCAACCCTATTTGACGGGGGAAGTCTTCGGAGAATTGAAGGATAAGGACAAGTTTACTCAGTATGCCCTCACGCGCGTTACTATCGAATGGGCGAACGGCGCAGACCTTGCACCGGAATTCCTGTATCAAATAGGGATACCCCAAGCGTAATATTTACTTTCTTACTTAACAGCTCCAAGCTTACGCCTCCGGCGTTCGGCTTCGCCGCTGCATACACCAACGCCGCAGGCGTTGAATTTGCGTAACCCCATGCAAGCGGAGCGTAGCGACGCGCAGCTTGGGGTAGTAGCGTCTCCTCTCACTACAACTCCGGCAGGAGTTGAACCCACTTTGGGGTTCAGTGAGTGGAGAGCACATGTTCTGCGGGTTTCACCCGCAGTTACGCAAATTGAACGCCTCCGGCGTTCCGCTACGCCGTTGCGTATGCTTACTACATGCCTGCTACATTCCGTTTGCACGTCGCTACTCGCATTACGATTCGTTTTCAGGGATACTTTTGCCGTTTTCATTCTTCTTCATATACGGAGATATGGAAAGTAGCTATCTTTGTCCCGTCTTTAAATACATACCATTATGAGCTGTAAGGAGTTTACGGGTGAATTGTTGGGCACGTTTTTGATGGTGCTCTTCGGTTGCGGTTCCGTGGCCGTAACCGTGTTGTTCGGCGAGTACACGGGAATCTTCCAAATCGGTCTCGCGTGGGGATTGGGAGTGACGTTGGCCATTTATCTGACGCGACATCTATCCTGCGCGCACCTCAATCCTGCCGTTACCGTGGGCATGGTGCTCAGTAGACGCATGAAAGCGAAAAAACTACCGTCGTATCTATTGGCACAGTTTCTCGGTGCGTTTCTGGCCGGCTGGGTACTTTATCTTTTGTTCTCGGCGAGCATCGCTTCGTACGAGGCTGCCAACGATATCATACGCGGAAGCGAAGAGTCTTTTGCCACTGCGAAAATGTTCGGAGAGTTTTACGGTAAAGGCGCAGCCGTCGTCTCGTTGCCGCTGGCGATCGCCGCCGAAGCGTTCGGTACGTTCTTGCTCGTACTGCTGATCTTCGCCTTGACCGAAGGCTGCAACGTTGGCCGTCCGAGCGACGCGATGGCGCCGGTCTTTATCGGTTTGACCGTAGCCTCCATTATTTTTCTCATCGCGCCGTTGACGCAAGCCGGTCTGAATCCGGCGCGCGACTTTAGCCCGCGTCTCGTGGCATGGATCATGGGGTGGGGCAGCGCAGCTTTCCCCGACGCCGTCGGCGGATTCTTCTGGGTGTACATATTGGGGCCTATTCTCGGCGGCAGCTTGGCTGCTCTGTTCTTTATGCACGTGATTGAGCCTCTGATGAACCGGAAAACGCAAGGTTGCGACTGTAATAACTAATATTAATAAAGGTATAATCGAATCACATGGCAACAACGAAATTGATGATCGTCGGCGGTTTCCTCGGCGCAGGCAAAACGACTTTTTTGTGGCAAGCGGCTCAAACGATGATCGGACAAGGGCGTCGCGTAGGACTTATTACGAATGATCAGGCACCGGAGTTGGTCGATAGCCGGCTTCTTTCTCTCAACAACCTCCGCGTGGAAGAGGTCAGCGGCAGTTGCTTCTGCTGCAACTTCAATGGCTTCACCGCCGCTATCCGAAAGATGTGCGAAGCAGCCGGTGCCGACGTAATCATCGCCGAGCCGGTAGGCAGCTGTACCGACTTGTCGGCTACCATCATGCAGCCACTGAAACAGTATTGGAACCGCCAACTGGAAACCGCTCCGCTGAGCGTGTTGGCCGATCCCGTGCGTCTGGCCGCCATTCTTGCGGGCGAAACATCCGGCCTGCATCCGGACGCTGCATATATCTATCGGAAGCAACTCGAAGAGGCCGATCTGATCGTTATCAACAAGGTCGACCTACTATCGTCGGAGCAAATCGAAACCTTGAAGGCGGCAACGGCCAAAACCTTCCCTTCGGCGCGCGTAATGACCGTCAGTGCGCGCACCGGCGAAGGCCTGTCGGAATGGATAGAAGCCGTCATGCAAACGCAAGCCGCCGGCCAACGCATCGTTGAAATGGACTACGACATTTATGCGAATGGCGAAGCGGTACTCGGTTGGTTGAACGGCACCGTACTCCTTCGCGGAAAACGAACCGATTGGGACGAACTGACGCGTACGCTCCTGAATCGGCTGGCCGCGCGCTTTGATGCGGACGGTTTGCCCGTCGGGCACGTGAAAGTCATCGCCGAAAGCGACGGTTCGTACGTCGTCGGCAATCTGACCGGCACGGTCGACACGCTATCCGTCCGCCATTCCGCCGGCACGAGTGATGTGGCTCGGATAATCGTCAATGCCCGCGTGGAAACTTCGCCCGAAAATCTCGACGCCATCGTTCGCGACGCCATCAACGCCCTTTGCGGCGACGGCTACGAGCAGGAGGTGGTCGCTTGGCGGTATCTGCAACCCGGCCGCCCTAATCCGACGCACCGTTTCGCGCAGGTCGTGTAAATAACCTCCCCATATAGGAAAATAAGCGTGTCAGATAGGTGATTATCTGACGCGCTTATTTTATTTTCGCGCTTTGAAAATATATTTTGCTTCGGATATTTTTCCAGAATCGGGTGATGTACTATATTTGCGCACGACAAAGCAAACAGATAACACTTACACCCGTACAAATGAAAGCATTATTGTCTACCCGTACATACTATTCCATTAAGAACATACTAGCAGGTATGCTGCTCTTCGTAGTGGCTTTGCTTGCGGCCGTACTGGCCAATTCGCCCTTAGCTCCTTACTATCATGCGTTCCTGTCGTTGCCCGTCAGTCTGACTATCGGCGGTTTCAATCTCTTCGCGCACGGCGGAGAACCGATGACGATGTCTCATTTTATCAACGACGGGCTGATGACATTATTCTTTCTAATGGTCGGTTTGGAGATTAAGCGCGAACTAATGGTGGGCGAACTTTCGTCCGTGCGCAAGGCCTCGCTTCCGATCATTGCGGCTTGTGGCGGCATGTTGCTGCCGGTGTTGCTCTATCTGTGGATTTGTCCGTCGGGGACGCCCGGCAGCGAGGGCGTTGCCATACCAATGGCAACGGACATCGCTTTCTCGTTGGGCGTACTGAGCCTGTTGGGCAAACGGGTGCCGCTTTCGCTGAAAGTATTTCTCACGGCTTTTGCGGTAGTCGACGACATCGGGGGCATTTTGGTCATTGCTCTTTTTTATAGTTCGCACGTTGCGGTCAACTACTTGCTGGTGGCGTTACTTATCTATGTGTTGTTATATTTCGTAGGTCGTAAGATCAACCACCAAGCCGTATTCATAGTGGGCGGCGTCATTACGTGGTATTTGTTTTTGCAGTCGGGCGTGCACAGCACGATTGCCGGCGTGCTGCTTTCGTTCGTGGTGCCGGCCAAACCGCGCATGGACATCGGCATATATATCGAGCGTATTCGTCATTTAATAGTTACTTTTCCCGTATTGATGAGTGGTGGACACGCACAGGGTGACATTGTGCTGACGAATCGCCAGATTGCCCGCCTGAAAAAGGTGGAAGACGCATCGGACAACGTGATCAGTACGTTGCAGGCTATGGAAAACGGACTACATAACACGGTCAATTACTTTATTTTGCCGTTGTTTGCGTTCGCCAACGCCGGCGTAGTGCTGAGCGGGGCGGGAGACGTTGCCGGACCGGTCGCTTTGGCCGTGATGTGCGGGCTGGTGTTCGGCAAGTTCATCGGTATATTCAGTTTCACGTGGCTGGCCATCAAATTGAAGGTCGCGCCGATGGGCGTCGGCATGACTTGGAGCAATTTGGCCGGAGTTTCGTTGCTGGGCGGCATCGGTTTCACGGTATCGTTGTTCATCGGCGAGCTATCGTTCGGGGCTACCAGCCCGTTGATGCTCAATCAGGCGAAATTCGGCATTCTGTGCGGCTCTTTAATCGCCGGTGTGCTCGGTTACTGCGTGCTGAAATGGGTATTGCGGGACGCGAAAGAGAAAATCTCGTAAACAAAATAGAGTATTCACCTTATAAAATTATTAGTGTATGACTTGGATTATTATTATTGCCGTTCTGCTAATCGTTGTACTGATTGTAATTGCAAAGTACAACACGCTGGTGAGATTGCGTAACAATCGTGAAAACGCATTCGCGGACATTGACGTTCAATTGAAGCAGCGTCACGATTTGGTGCCGCAGCTGGTGGAAACCGTAAAGGGTTACGCCGCACACGAGAAAGAAACATTGGATCGCGTCATTCAAGCGCGCAACGGCGCGATGGCCGCTCGTAGCATCGACGATAAGATTGCGGCAGAGAACACGCTGACCTCCGCGTTGGCAGGTCTGAAAGTAACGTTGGAAGCCTATCCGGATTTGAAAGCCAATCAGAACTTCTTGCAGTTGCAGGAAGAGATCGCCGACTTGGAGAATAAGCTCTCGTCCGTACGTCGTTTCTTCAACTCCGCTACGCGCGAGTACAACAACGCCGTAGAGACGTTCCCGTCAAATCTTATTGCCGGTATGTTCGGCTTCCGCAAAGAAGTGATGTTCGACTTGGGCGATACGCGCGCCACGTTGGAAGAAGCTCCGCAAATCAAGTTCTAACGGATGAAATACGTAGGCATCCATACGCAGCAGGCCGAAAATAATGCACGTTCGGTGCTGCTGCTGTTCTTGTTTCCGTGCCTGATCGTGGCATTGGTGTATGCGTTTTGCTACGGCATGATTTATATGAACACGCCCGACGGCGGCGTTCATCCGTCTGAGCCGAGCGTGACCGTACAAGCCAATGCGATGTTCATCGAAGCGGTACCTGTGGCTTTATTGGTCGTAGGTATTTGGTTCGTCATCGCGTATTTTGCCAACACCTCTATTATCAATGCCGCCACTTCATCGCATTCGTTGTCGCGCATGGAGAATAAACGCATATATAATCTGGTAGAGAATCTTTGCATGTCCGTCGGCATGCCGATGCCCAAGCTTCAAATCATCGAAGACAATTCGCTGAACGCTTTCGCCAGCGGAATCAACCGGCGGACGTTTACCGTGACGCTCTCTCGCGGCATCATCGACAAACTGAACGACGAAGAGTTGCAGGGAGTGATTGCGCACGAGCTGACGCACATTCGTAATCGCGACGTGCGGTTGATGATCGTCTCTATCGTCTTTGTGGGTATCTTCTCCATGATTGCCGAGATCGCGTTGCGCTCCGTCTTCTATACGCCTCGCCGCCGCGATGAGAAGGGCGGGGGTGGCGTCGTCATATTATTGGCATTCGTACTGGCCATCGTCGGTTTCTTTTTCGCTTCGCTTATGCGTTTTGCCATTTCGCGCAAACGCGAGTACATGGCCGACGCAGGTGCTGCCGAGATGACGAAGAATCCGCGTGCGTTGGCATCGGCTCTGCGCAAAATCTCCGGCGACCCCGACATTGAGGCCGTCACGCGCGACGACGTGGCACAGCTTTTCATCGAACATCCCGGTAAGCAAGCACAAGGAATCTTCGGCGGATTGCAAGGACTCTTTGCCACGCACCCACCGATTGCGAAGCGGATCGCCGTATTGGAGCAGTTCTGAGCGAACGCTCGGGCGAACATACCCGTAGCACATTTCGTGCGCTCCGCGATTTATGGGGAAAACAAAATCTCAAAGCCGCATACTCTAACGCCGTAGGCGTTGAATTTGCGTAACCCCATGCAAGCGGAGCGTAGCGACGCGCAGCTTGGGGTAGTAATCTCTCCTCTCACTACAACTCCGGCAGGAGTTGAACCCACTTCGGGGTTCAGTGGGCGGGGAACGTCTATACTGCGGGTTTCACCCGCAGTTACGCAGATTGAACGCCTCCGGCGTTCCGCTCCGCCGCTGCGTACATCTGTCGCTCGCTTTCGGCGTTCCGCTATGCCTGCTTGGCGTTCTTCGGACAATTGCTAATATTGTATTACTCATTTAGTTTTTGCCGTTTCGTTTTCGGTGTTTATAAAATATCACGTACATTTGCCTCCGTATATATTCCGAAGATGAAACATCAAATGGCAAATAATTATTCATTCAGCCCGCAACCACCACTTATATGAGAGATTTTGAAATGATCGCCAAAACTTTTCAAGGATTGGAAGAGTTATTGGCCACAGAGTTGATACAATTGGGCGCGAACGACGTGCAAATCGGACGTCGCATGGTATCTTTTAGCGGCGACAAGGCGATGATGTATCGGGCGAACTTCGCTCTGCGTACGGCAATCCGTATCTTGAAACCGTTGAAGCACTTCAAAGCGAACACGCCCGACGAAGTATATGATATGGTCAAGCGTTATCCGTGGGATACGCTCATGGATGCCGGTAAGACGTTTGCCGTGGATGCGGTCGTCTTCGGTGAAGAGTTTCGCCACTCTAAGTTTGCGGCGTATCGGGTGAAAGACGCGATTGCCGACTATTTCCGAGAAAAAGAAGGTAAGCGTCCGTCTGTTCGGATGAATAATCCGGATTTGCAAGTTCACCTGCATATTGCACAGAAAGACTGCACGCTGGCACTCGACTCATCGGGTGAATCGCTTCATCGACGCGGATACAGGCAGGAGGCTACCGAAGCTCCGCTGAACGAAGTGTTGGCTGCCGGCATGATCCTGATGACGGGTTGGACGGGCGAATGTGATTTTATCGATCCGATGTGCGGTTCGGGTACGCTGCCCATTGAGGCGGCTTTGATCGCACGTAACATTGCGCCCGGCGTATTTCGCAAGGAGTACGCCTTTGAGAAATGGAGCGATTACGATGCGGAGTTGTTCAATGATATTTACAATGACGACAGTCGGGAGCGGCCTTTCGAGCATCGGATATACGGTTACGACAACAGTCCGAAAGCGTACCATACGGCGATGCACAACGTGAAATCTGCGGGTTTGAGCAGAGACGTTGCGTTGAAGTTGCAACCGTTTCAGCAGTTCGAGCAACCAAAAGAGAAAGCCTTGCTGGTGACGAACCCGCCTTACGGCGAGCGAATCTCCACAGATAATCTGCTGGCACTCTATCAAATGATCGGCGAACGCCTGAAACACGCTTTCGCCGGCAATGACGCATGGATACTGAGCTATCGCGAGGAATGTTTTGACCAGATCGGCTTGAAGCCCGACCGCAAAATTAAATTATACAACGGAGCATTGGAATGCGAGTTCCGTAAATATCATATTTTTGACGGAAAATATAAGGCATTCAAAGCCGGCACACAGGAAAAGTAACTCAAATTTTATAAACAAAAACAGTCAATGACCATGAAAAGAGTATTTGCTCTTGTTTGCGCACTCTGCTTGTTGAGTGCCTACGTTCAGGCACAAAAGATGCCTACTATGGAAGAGTGGTTGTCGGGCGCGCCGCGCACGTACACACCACCTACGAACAATTACGCCTATCAATGGTGGGGAGACAACTTGATTCAAGCCGGACGGGATACGATCTTTACCGTAAATCCGGCGAACGGCAAAGCCAAACGCCTGTTGACGCGCGAAGAAGTGAACCGCGTCATGGAACGTAACCGCCTGCCGCAACTTTCGACGCTGACCAACGTGCAGTTTCTGTGGCCGGAAGAACGCTGGTTTCTGATCAACGTGCGTACGGCATTGGTCGTTTTCGACTTTGCGACCCATACGCTGACGCGCGTAACGGAGCTGAAAGCGTCGGCCAACATGGATTATGAAAAAACAACGGGACATGTAGCCTATACGATTGATAATAATCTGTACGTGGACGCTCATCAGGTGACGAACGAACCGGAAGGTTTTCTGTGCGGACAGTCTGTACATCGCAATGAATTCGGTATTAACAAGGGGACATTTTGGAGTCCGAAGGGCGCACGTCTTGCTTTTTATAAGATGGACGAAAGCATGGTGTCACAATATCCGTTGGTGAATACGGCCACCCGCATCTCCGAAGTAGATAACGTGCGCTATCCGATGGCAGGTATGACCAGCCACAAAGTCTATGTCGGCGTGTACGATCCTACGACGAAAGAAACCGTATATTTGCAAACGGGCGATCCGACCGACCGTTATTTTACGAATATCAGCTGGTCTCCTGATGAGAAGAGCGTTTATTTGATTGAATTGAATCGCGATCAAAACCATTCCAAACTTTGTCGGTACGACGCGCAAACGGGCGAAATGAAAGAAATGCTGTACGAAGAAAAACATTCCAAGTATGTAGAGCCACAAAACCCGATTGTTTTTTTACCGTGGGACGAGACTAAATTCATTTACCAAAGTCAACGGGACGGTTGGAACCATTTGTATTTGTTCGACACGGCAGGTAATGAATTGGGGCAGCTGACAACGGGTGATTGGATCGTCAAAAGTCTGGTCGGCTTCCATACAAAAAAGAAACAAGCCATTATCACCTCCACAGAAGTATCGCCCTTGCAAACAAACACGTATACCGTAGCGATTCCGTCGGGTAAGCGCACGCCGGTAGGGAATGCGGAAGGCGTACATAGCGTGAGCCTCAGCGCGTCGGGCAAGTATGTTATTGATTTATTCACGACGCCCACGCAGCCGCGCCGCACGGAACTGGTATCGACGGAGAATGCCAAATCGAAAGCCGGTTTGCTGCTGCGCGAGACGACCGATCCTTTTGCAGGCTACACCGTACCGGATGCAAAAGTCGGAACGATTAAAGCGGCAGACGGGCAGACCGATTTATATTATCGACTGATTACGCCGCCCAACATGGAGCCGAATAAGAAATATCCGGTCATTGTGTACGTTTACGGCGGGCCTCACAATCAGTTAATCACTAATACGTATGCTCACGGCGCACGCGGATGGTACGCGTATATGGCTAATCAAGGATATGTCGTATTTACGCTTGACAATCGGGGAAGTTCGAATCGCGGGCTGGAATTTGAGAACGTAACGTTCCGTCACTTAGGCGTAAAAGAAGCCGAAGACCAAGCCAAAGGGATAGAGTTCTTGAAAACATTGCCGTATATAGACGGCAATAGAATAGGCGTACACGGATGGAGCTATGGCGGATATATGACAACAAACCTGATGCTTCGTTATCCCGAGCTTTATAAGGTAGGCGTCGGCGGCGGTCCGGTCATTGACTGGCAGTATTACGAGGTGATGTACGGCGAACGTTATATGGACACGCCGCAAACGAATCCCGCCGGATACGAAAGTAGCAGTATGAACCGCATGGCCGGTAATTTGAAAGGACGTTTGCTCATTATACACGGCGACCATGACGAGACGTGCGTGCCGCAGCATTCCATTACATTCTTGAAGGCTTGCGTAGACGCAGGTACGTTCCCCGATTTCTTCTTATATCCCGGGCACAAGCACGGTGTAGGCGGCCGTGACCGTCTCCATCTGTACAAGATGATTTCCCGTTATTTTGAAGAACATCTTTAAGATACTGCGTACATTATTTATTCTGATAACGAACATTCATGAACATTCTACTCTTAGGGTCTGGCGGACGCGAGCACGCATTGGCGTGGAAAATTGCGCAAAGCCCGCAAACAACCCACCTTTATATTGCGCCGGGCAATGCCGGTACGGCTGCGGTCGGCGAAAACGTCGCGCTATCGGCCACTGATTTTGACGGTATCAAAGCTTTTGCGTTGGAACACGACGTAGCTATGATTGTCGTCGGACCGGAAGATCCGCTCGTGCGAGGTATCTATGATTATATGCAAGCCGACTTGGCCACGCGCGCTATTGCCGTAATCGCTCCGTCTGAGGCCGGCGCAAAATTAGAAGGCAGCAAAGAGTTCGCCAAAGAGTTCATGCAGCGTTATGAAATTCCGACTGCGCGTTATATGAGCGTTACCAAAGAAAACTTCTCCGACGGTTTGGCTTTTTTGGAAACGTTGCGTGCTCCTTACGTACTGAAAGCTGACGGTTTGTGCGCCGGAAAGGGCGTTTTGATATTGCCGACGTTGGAAGATGCGCAGTTTGAATTGCAAGCGATGTTGCAGGGGATGTTCGGAAAAGCCAGTGCGACGGTCGTAATTGAGGAATATTTGGCAGGTATCGAGTGTTCTGTCTTCGTAATGACCGACGGTGAGCATTATAAGATACTTCCTGTCGCAAAGGATTATAAACGCATCGGCGAAGGAGATACGGGGTTAAATACCGGAGGTATGGGCAGTGTGACGCCCGTATCCTTTGCGGATGAAATATTTATGGAGAAAGTGCGCACGCGCATCATAGCTCCGACGATTTACGGGCTGCAACAGGAAGAGATCATATATAAGGGATTTATTTTTCTGGGTTTGATGAACGTAGATGGTGAGCCGATGGTGATAGAATATAACGTGCGTATGGGCGATCCGGAAACGGAAAGCGTGATGTTGCGCGTGCAAAGTGATTTTGTGGACTTACTTCGCGGTATTGCCGACGGCAATCTGGATGAGAAAGAGTTGCATATTGATCCGCGCCACGTAGCTTGTGTGATGTTGGTCAGTGGTGGATATCCCGAAGCCTATGAGAAAGGCTATCCTATCAGTGGCTTACAGACGGCGGATGCGACGGAAAGTATCATTTTCCATGCCGGTACGACACTGAAAGACGGGCATGTGGTCACGAACGGCGGGCGTGTCATCGCCGTCAGCTCCTATGGGGCGACGAAAGCCGAAGCTTTGGAGCGTAGCTACCGCACGGCCAATCTGATTGGCTTCGAGAATAAATATTATCGCCGTGACATCGGATTTGACTTATAGAGTCGTGTGAAGCAAACATACTCATCCTCCTCATACAAAGTGGCCGCCGTGCCTCATCTGACGCTCGTCGGCTCTTTGTCGTTATGCGTATGTTGGTTAGTCGGTTATTTCTTGTTACCCGACCATTTGCTTTCTCAACTTGTCGGCTTCTTATTCCATTTACTGATAGGATATTGTCTGATACTACTAAACAATACGTATGCTATCATACGCGTGCACGCATCTTTGCAGACGTTTATCTACTTATTGTTGGTGGCGGTATGTCCATTCCTGCATGAATTTCAGCTAACGGACGTTGCTATGTTGCTATTGCTGTTTTCCGTTTATTTTATATTCGGCAGTTATCAGCAGGCGAATAGCGTTTATCCGTTTTTCATGTCGTTCTTGTTTTTGGGAATAGGTACGTTATTCGTTCCGAAAATGGTTTTTCTTTCCCCCCTCTGGTGGTTGGGTGCCTATTACTTCCGCTCGTTGTCCTTACGTGGTTGGTTCGCATCGTTGTTGGGTTGGATAGTGCCGATATGGTTGCTTTTCGTCTACGAATACGTGTTTGGCAACCTGACAATCCTTCGCCGGATATTTGCAGAGATAGTGACGCTTTTTCCCATTGACCGGACTATGCACGTCCGGTTGTTCGATAGCGAGATGGCCGTATGGATATATGCGCTGTTCCTCTTTCTGGTTTGTATTAGCTATG